>DATLHT010000021.1:0-10061 GCA_035539795.1 Burkholderiaceae bacterium | reverse complement strand
GGCGTCACGGCATGATCGGGGGAGATCATGCCCACCGGGACGATGTGCGCGGCATCCACGATGACCGTCTGCGCGGCCATCGCGATCACAGGGTTGAAGTTGCGGGCTGTCAGGGCATAGACCAGGTTGCCGTAATAATCGCAAAGGAACGCTTCCATCAGCGCAAAGTCGGCACGCAGTGGCGTCTCCAGCAGATACTGCTTGCCGTCCACTTCCAGTTTGCGCTTGCCTTCTTCCGCCAGTGTCCCTCCGCCGGTCGGCGTGAGGACGCCGCCGAGACCGTAGCCGGCGGCGCGGATGCGTTCGATCAGCGACCCCTGCGGCACCAGGTCGACTTCCATTTCGCCGGCGATCATCTTCTTCTGGGTTTCGGGATTGAGCCCGATATGGCTGACGATCGCCTTGCGCATGGCATTGGCGCTGACCAGCTTGCCGATGCCGCGGCCGGGCGCCGCCGTGTCATTGCCGATCACGGTCAAGTCCCGCTTGCCCTGGCGCACCAGCTCATCCATCAGGTGTTCCGGCGTTCCGACTCCCATGAAACCGCCGACCATCACGCTGGCACCGTCCGGTATCATGGCAACCGCTTCTTCGATGGCGATGGTTCTCATCCTTAGGCCCCGATCAGCTTGCGCGCATGCCGCGCGATCATCAACTCTTCGTTGGTCGGGATCACCCAGGCCGACACCTTGCTCGCCGGCGTGCTGATGCGGGGGCCGCCGCCTTCGTTGGCGGTGATGTCAAGCTCAACCCCGAGCCAGGCAGCCTCGCGGCATACGCGATCCCGGATCAGCGCCGAGTGCTCGCCGACGCCGGCCGTAAACACCAGCGCATCGATCCCCTGCATGGCTGCCGCCAGCGAACCGAGTTCACGCCCGATCCGGTACGTGTACAGCGCCACAGCGAAACGCGCGCGCGGTTCGTCGCTCTGCAGCAGCACCCGCATGTCGCCCGAGATACCCGATACGCCGAGCAGCCCCGATTGCTTGTAGATCAGATTTTCAATGGCGCGCGCATCCATCTTGAGCTCATCCATCAGGTACAGGATGACGCCCGGGTCCAGGTTGCCGCATCGCGTGCCCATCGGCAAACCATCGACGGCGGTGAAACCCATGGTGCTCGCCATGCTTTTTCCGGCTTGAATCGCGCACATGCTGGAGCCATTGCCGAGGTGCGCGACCACCGTCTTGCCCGAGGCGGCTTGTGAAGCGACGGCGGGCAACACGCTGGCGATGTACTCGTAGGACAAGCCGTGAAAGCCGTAGCGGCGCACGCCGCGCTCGGTAATCGACGCCGGCAGCGCGAACGCTTGCGCCAGTTCGGGCTGCGCCCGGTGAAAAGCGGTGTCGAAGCAGGCAACCTGCGGCAACTCCGGCCGCGACTGCGCGAGGATGCGGATCGGCGCCAGATTGTTCGGCTGATGCAAGGGCGCCAGCGGCGTGAGTTTTTCGAGCTTGTCGGTGATCGAAGGAGTGACCAGCACCGCCTGATCGAACTCCATGCCGCCATGCACGACGCGATGGCCGACGGCGATCAGGTTATGCCCCCCGCCCTGGCCGCGCAGAAAGTCGGCGAGATAGTCAATCGCTTCCTGGTGACCGAAACCGGTGCCCTCACTCCCCTCCCAGGTTTTCTGTCCGATCTGCGTTCCTGCATGATCGCTGGCGGTAAAGCGCGGCGCCGTATACAGCCCCTCGACCTGGCCGTACAGCACGAGTTCGGGCTCCTCGCGCTGTGCGCCGAAGACGCGGAACTTGATGCTGGACGAGCCGGCGTTCAACACGAGAATGATGTCGGCCATGGCGTCACCCCGCGATTGCTTTATTGCTTTCGCGGCGCGCTTTGGCAACCAGTGCCGCGACCGCGCAGGAAGCCATCCTGGTCTGTACCGAATCGGCGCGGCTGGTCAGAATGATCGGCACGCGCGCGCCCAGGACGATCCCCGCGGCATCGGCGCCCGCGAGGAAGGAAAGACTCTTGGCGAGCATATTGCCGGCTTCAAGATCCGGCACCATGAGCACGTTCGCGCGTCCCGCCACCGGTGACTCGATCTTCTTGATCCTGGCCGCCTCCGGGTCAATGGCATTGTCGAGCGCCAGCGGGCCATCGACCACCGCGCCGGTGATCTGGTGGCGGTCCACCATTTTGCACAGGGCAGCGGCCTCCACCGTGGATGGTACTTTCGGGTTGACGGTTTCCATGGCCGACAGCACGGCTACCCTCACTTCCTTGAGCTGCATCGCGTGGCCGAGGTCGATCGCGTTCTGCAGGATGTCGACTTTTTCATCCAGGGTCGGTGCGATGTTGACCGCCGCGTCGGTGATGATCAGCGCATCTTCGTGCCCCGGTACGTCCATGATGAAGCAATGGCTGACGCGACGCCCGGTGCGCAGCCCCGACTCGCGCTTGACCACTGCCCCCATTAGCTCGTCGGTATGCAAGCTGCCCTTCATGATCGCTTCGGCCTTGCCTTCGCGCACCAGTTGGGCTGCGCTTACCGCGGCCGCTTCGCTGTAGGGCGCATCGACGATCGGAAAATCCGAAATGTTGATCTTGTTTTCCTTGGCCACCGCTTCGATGCGCGCGCGCGGGCCGACCAGGATCGGCGCGATCAGGCCCAGCTTCGCCGCTTCAAACGCCCCGCTGAGCGAGCTCTCGTCGCAGGGATGCACGACAGCGGTCGGCATGGGCGGCAACTCCTTGCAGTAATCGATCAGCCGCTGATACTTTTCGTGTTTCTGTTTCATTGCAGTTTCCTTTCTTTTATCGTGCGACGGCCATCAGACGTCGCTCACGCATGGGTTTGCCGCTCAATACCGCGCGAATGCGCTCCAGCATGGCCAGTTGCTCCGGCGTGGGCTTGGCATGTTGCACGCGTTCATCCACCATCAACTTGTCCAATAGGGTGAGCAGCTTTTCCCGATCGGCGCGATCGGCGAGCAAGGCCGGCAAGGTGCCGAGCGCCTGCTCCCGATCGTAATGAGCGATGATTTCCTGCTCTCCGCGAATGCGGCGCCACTGGTCGAGCGGCAGTTTCGGCACGTAGTCGGCATAGTCCGCGCCCAATTCCTTGCGCATGTCGAGTCGCGCTATCGGCAACGGCTCTCCCTTGCGGGCGAGCAGATAGGCCACGCGTGCGAACGCTTCCGTGTAACCGCCTTCCGCGGCCGAAGCCAGCGCCTCCTTGACGAACGGCAGCTCGCGCGGACCGGCGGCAGCCGCCGCGGCTTGCACCTGGACCCCGTGCTTCTCGGCGAGATAGAGCGAGAACATATTGGCGTAAATACTAAAGAACTTGGCTTCGTTGGCCGCATCGCGCAGGGCGCGATACAGGTCCAGCGAGGCGCTGAGCAACTCCGCCCCGATGCCTTCGACGCGGCGCATCGGATCGTCGGCATCCAGCGCATGGCGATGGGCGGTGACGGTTTGCGCCGCGGACGGCAACCACGCCGTCCACGGGTTCATATGCGAAAGCGACCATTGCTGGAAGCGCAGCGGATGGAACTCGCGCAAGAGCCGCGCGCTCATCTCATTGGAGATCGCCTGCACGAAAGGCTGCATGAACAGCTCGTACGCTTGCTGCGTGAAATCGGAGATCGCCGTGACGGCTTCAAACGGTTGCTCGTCGGTGCGTTTGAACTTGTTGAAATAGGCGGCAATCTCTTCGAGCCGGTGTTCGACGAACTCGACGTCATACCCGACCTTCCCATCCTTGTCCTTGTTCGCGATGAGCTTCATGCCATACAGCCCGGCCGGCAACAACTCGATCTGGTCCATCACGGAGACGATCTGCGCATGCTCTTTCTTCGCCACTTTGCCGGAAACGAAAATGCCGAGATGGCCAACATCCTGATGCATCAGACCAATGATGACCTGGCCGCGCGCCTTGATTTCCTCGGTGCTGCCGTACATGTCCACCACCCAGTTGAACGCTTGCTGCGGCGGCGTGATGTTGTCCCCCATGGAAGCGAACAGGATGATCGGCATCTTGATCTCGCGCAGATCGAACGCTTTGCCGGCGCTGCTCTTGACATCGCCGGACCAGAGCTTGTTGCCGACGAACAGATTGCGCGTGATCCATTCGATCTCTTCGCGGTTCATCAGGTAGTAGCCGCCCCACCAGCGCTCGAACTCAAGATAACGCGGCGGCTCGGTGTCGACGTTGCGGTACAGGTTGTAAGGCTTGTCCCACAACGCATTGGCGGGATTCAGGTCTTCAAAGTTTTGCACCAGATAGGCGCCATCGAACTTGCCGTTGCCGAGATCGGCGCAAAACGATGCCAGCCAGGTGCCGCCGAGCAGGCCGCCGGCATAACGCATCGGGTTATCGCCTTCGCCCTCGCTCCACGCGCCGCTCACATAGGACATCGGCGCGCCGTTGATCACGATCGGCCCGGTCTCATCGGGGCCGGATGCGGCAAGCATCATCGCCGCCCAGCCGCCCTGGCAATTGCCGATCAGCGCCGGTTTGGCGCTGTCCGGGTGCAGCGTGCGCACATGCTTCACGAACGCTTGTTCCGCCGTGCATACATCGAGCATCGTCTGGCCGGGTTCCGGGTCCCTGAAAAAAATCACGAAATACACCGGATGGCCCGCGCGCAACGCCACGCCCACCTGCGAGTCGTCCTTGAAGCCGCCGATGCCGGGGCCATGACCGGCGCGCGGATCGATGATGATATAGGGCCGCTTGGCGGGATCGATTGTTACCCCCTGCGGCGGCTTGATCCGCAGCAGCGCGTAGTTGACCGGCCGCTCGTAAGTGCGGCCATCAAGAATCATGTCGTAGTCGAAATGCAGCACCGGCTTGAGACCTTGCCAAGCGTTCTCAACGAAATTGTTGCCCCGCTGGTGCAAAGTGTTCCAGAACAGAATGGAACGCTGAATGGCATCGATTGTGTAAAGACAATTGCTCAATGGATTTGACAGCGCCATCAGCTCGTAGAGAGACGACGATCCATTGCCCTTGACGGCCGTGGTGACCCTCCGGTTGAAATTCTCCAACGCATTTTTCGTGCGCTTATGGAAGATCAGCCCGATCTTGATGCCGATTTCATGGCTGCGCGCAAGCTGCGTTCCTGCGTCCATGTTAGAAACCTCGAATGTAGAGTGGGAGAACCGTTACCCGGGTAGGGGCAAAGGATGAGTATGAGTAAGCAATGGCAATGCTCCTTGCAATGCTCCTTACCGATTCATGTTCTTCGAAATCGGGGCTTCCCTCAATGAGACCAAGGTCCAATTGGCAGTAGTACCGTCTGTACAGAAAATGGCGTCTGCGTGGTCGCGACTCTGCTGCCATTGCCGCCTTTCGGCGCTTGCCGTAGAGAATGAGCGGGTCATGCAATAACGTGTTCAGAGAGACGTGTTCAGAGAGTTCTCGGCATGTTCATTGGGTCCGCGTTGCTGGCAGTCGCAAATCCTGTGTTCTTCCAGATCGATTTGTTCAGCGGTCTTGGCGAACCGCCACAGAATCTCGATACAGCTCAGAAGAAAGAAACCGACCCATGAATGCGCCCTATGAACCTGATCTCGACCTCGAACACCGTCTGTCCAGAAGGCTGTTGGACGTATTCATCCGGGCCGGCCTGGTCTTCGTCCTGGCGGCGTTGTGCTACCGGATTTTCTCGCCCTTCATATCGCTGATGGCATGGGCTCTGATCCTGGCGGTGACACTCTATCCCGCGCATCAAAAACTGGCCCGCAGCATGGGAGGCAAACAGGGGCTTGCGGCCACCCTGCTTGTATTGGGCGGCATCGTGCTGATCGGGGTGCCCACTGCCGTACTGATGGCCTCACTGGGCGATTCAGTTCATGGCTTTGTCGCCAGCGTGCGCGGCAACACCCTGAAGATTCCCGCACCTTCGCCCGGCGTTGCGGAGTGGCCGGTCGTCGGCGACAAGATCCATGCTCTTTGGTTGCAGGCCCATACGAATCTGCCGGCATTCGTTCAGAGCAGGCAGCCGCAAATCGGCGACCTGGCCAGAAAGGCGCTGGAGGTGGTTGCCAGCATCGCCAGCGCGATGCTGTTGTTCTTGTTCTCTTTCATCGTTGCAGGGATCATCATGGCCTTCGGCCAGGCGGGAGCCAGAAGCGCCCGATCCATCTTCGAGCGCATCGCGGGCATCCAGCGGGGTGAAGAATTCGCAAAGCTTTCCACGGAGACCGTTCGTGCAGTGGCACTGGGTGTCCTCGGGGTGGCCTTTATTCAAGCCATCGTCGTTGGTCTTGTGTTGCTTATCGCCAGGGTTCCGTTTGCAGGCGTGCTCGCATTAATCGTTCTGGTGCTGGGAATCGCGCAGATCCCGGCACTCCTGATCACGTTGCCGGCCATTGCCTACATCTGGGCGAGCGGGGACTACGGCACCGCGGCGGCCGTCATTTATACCGTGCTGCTGTTCGTCGCCGGCATGCTCGATAACGTACTGAAACCGCTATTGCTGGGACGAGGCGTCGATGCGCCCATGCCCGTGATCTTGCTGGGCGCATTGGGAGGCCTGGCGAGCGCCGGCATCCTGGGGATGTTCGTCGGCGCGGTCTTGCTGGCCCTGGGCTATCAGATATTCATGTGGTGGGTGGTTAGCAATCCGGACACCCCAGCGGCGGTGCCTGAATCGACGCCGCCGGGCTAGTGTTAGTGTGTGCCATGCCCGTGAAGCGATTGGGGTGGGGCGCAATCGCGCTGGCGGGCGTTGCGCTGCTCGGCGCCTGCAGCACGGTGGGGCCGGATTTCGAGCGCCCTCAAGTGCCATGGCTGGACCACTGGACGGGCGGTTCCCTCAAGTCCCTGGCCGCTGAATCCTCTGATTCGCGCGCTCCGCGCAGCAGGCAAATGCAGCAGTGGTGGCGCACCTTCAAGGATCCCGTGCTCGACCAGTTGATTGCCGAGGCGCAGCGCGTGAATCCGACTGTGCGGACCGCCGGCATACGCATCATGGAAGCGCGTGCCCAACTCGGGATCGCCGGCAGCACGCGCTACCCGCAGGGTCAACAGGCGACCGGCAAACTGCTGCGCGCGGGAGAGCAACGGGCAGGGGCGCCGGACAGCAGCGCGACGTCTTTCAATGCCGACCTGAGCATCAGTTGGGAACTCGATTTCTGGGGCAAGTTCAGGCGCGGCATCGAGGCTGCGGACGCCGGCTATCTGGCCAGCATCGCCCAGTACGACGACGTGCAGGTGCTGATGGCCGCCCAAGTGGCCGGCCTGTACTGTTCGATCCGTACCGTGGAGGCGCGGCTGCTGATCGCCCGCGAGAATGCGGCCCTCCAACTGCGCAGCCTGGAGATCACGGAGCAGCTGTTCAAGAGCGGCCACGAATCCGAACTGGATGTGCAACAGGCCAGGTCCCTGTATCTGGGCACGCTCTCCACCATCCCCCCGCTGGAGGCCAGCCTGCGGCAGACGCAGAATGCCTTGAGCACCTTGCTGGCCAGGGCTCCGGGCACCTTGCCTGAAATGGCCCCCGGCAAGAACCTGATACCGCAGGCCGGGTTGGAGGTCATCGTCGACATGCCCGCTGATTTGCTGCGCCGCCGCCCGGATGTCAGGGCGGCGGAAATGCAGTTGGCCGCCCAGTCCGCCCAGATCGGCGTGAGCGCGGCAGAGCTTTATCCGTCGCTCTCGCTGTTGGGATCATTGGGCCTGTCGGACACGTCCTCAAGCCGCTCGCCGCGGGTCCTGAATTGGGCTGCCGGGTCCGGCCTGGTCTGGAACGTGTTCGACCATGGCCGGCTCACCAACACCGTACTGCTCCAGGACGCCCGCTTCCAGCAGCTCCATGAACAGTATCAGGCCGCGGTCCTGCGCGCGGCCCGCGAGGTCGACGACGCCGCCGTCGGCTTTGCCAGGACCCGCGAGCAGATCGCGCTGCTTGCGGATGCCGTCGAGGCCGCGCAACGCTCGCTGGACATTGCCACTCTCCAATACCGGGAAGGGCTGACCGACTTCCAGCGCGTCATCGACTCCCAGCGCACGTTTTTCAGCCAGCAGGACCTTCTGGTCACCAGCCGCGGCAACCTGACGCAAAGCCTGATCGCCATTTACAAGGCCATGGGCGGCGGCTGGGAACAGGGGCGAAGCCGGCCCGTGCTGGATGACGCGACGCGCGAAGCCATGGGCCGGCGCAGTGATTGGAAAGACATCCTGACCGCCCCGCTGCCGACGCCCGGCGCCAACGCCCGACAAACTCCTCCATAAACGGAAAATGAGCGGAAAAACCATGAGTCAAGAATCCGCAACGCCGGCGCCGACCCCGGCTCCGGTCAGCGAGGAACCGCCCTCGCTCCCGCCGCCCCAGACGGGCAGGGGAACCCGGCTGGGCGCGATCATCGTGCTGACACTGATCGTTGCCAGCCTGGCCTGGTATTTCGTTTCAGATCGCCTGACCCCGTATACCTCCCAGGCCAGGGTCCAGGCTTTCGTGGTGCCGGTGGCAGCCGAGGTATCGGGCGCCGTGCTGAAGGTGTACGTCAAAAACAACGATGATGTGCAACCCGGACAGCGCCTGTTCGACATCGATCCGATCCCCTACCGCATCGCATTGCAGCGCAGCCGCTCGGACTATGAGTCGGTGCTGAACTCGGTGAATGCCGCGCAGTTGGCGGTGGAGGCGGCCAGGGCGGCATTGCGGGCTGCCGTGGCCGATCGCGTCAATGCCGAACAGGATGCGCGGCGGCTGGAACAGATTTATGCGGAAGATCCTGGCGCCATCTCCATTCGCCGCGTTCAGAGTGCGCAGGCTACCCGGATCAAGGCGGGCAGCCAGGAGAAGGCTGCCGAGGCGGAGCTGCGCCGCGCCCAGGAGGCAGCGGGCGAAAGCGGTGAAAACAATGCGCAGCTGATCAGTGCCCGCTCGGCGGTCGAGAAGGCCGAGCTGGATCTCAAGCGCACCGAAGTGGTCGCTCCCGCCCGCGGCATGGTGACCGACTTGCGTACCGACGCCGGGCAGTTCGCGCAGGCCGGCGCGGCGGCGATGACCCTGATCGCCGTTCACGATCTCTGGATCAGTGCCGACATGACTGAGAACAATCTCGGCAACATCGATCCCGGCGACGAAGTGGCCATCGTGCTCGACGTGATGCCCGGCAAGGTATGGAAGGGGCGCGTGCGCAGCATCGGCAGCGGGGTCGGTTCCGGCGAGCAGGCGCAGGCCGGCGCTCTGCCCAAGATCGACAACAGCCGCGACTGGCTGCGTCAGGCACAGCGCTTCCCGGTGACCGTCGAGTTCGACCCGTCCGAACGCGCGCATCTGCGCGGGGTGCGGATCGGGGGCCAGGCCGAGGTGCTGGTCTATACGCGTGCCCATGGCCTGATGAACTGGCTTGGCGCGGCCTTCATCCGCTTGATGAGCTACCTCTCCTATGTCTACTGACCGGTGCTCGCTGGACCGGGCCGACAAAGCGGTACTGCGGTTGGCGATCGGCCTGGGCTTGGCCGTGCTGGTCGCCTATGGTCTGGCACTGCAGGCACCCTTCGTGGTCTGCGTGATGGCCGTCCTGATACTGTGCAATCCAGGGCCGCCGATGCCGTTTCTCAAGGGCGCTGTCCTGTCCGTTGTCTTGGCTGCATTGATGGCGGCGGGCGTGCTGATGGTCCCGATACTGGAAAACTATGCGCTGGCCGGCATCGCGCTGACGGGCGCATTGCTTTACGCGGTGTTCTTTTCCGGCGTGCGCAGCGCCAATCGACTGACGACGATCCTGGTGATGGCCGTTACGTTGATTCCTGTGGTCGGCGTAGCGGAGCAGGCCCTGGCTTTCGCCATCAGCGTCACCCTCGCGGTGGGCATCGGCATCGGGGTTCTGGTCAGTAGCGTCTCACACACCCTTTTTCCGGATGCGCCAGCGCCCGCCGGCAAGGCAGCAATGCCTGCCATCCCCAGCCGGGAGTCGGCCAGCTGGACGGCGGTGCGGGCCACGCTGGTCGTTATGCCCGTCTTCGTGCTGGCCCTGACCAACCCGTCCTTCTATCTGGCAGCCATCATGAAGACGGTGGCGCTGAGCCAGCAGGCCGGCTCCACCAGCGCACGTTCGGCTGGGCGGGAATTGGTGGGATCCACATTGATGGG
>DATLHT010000020.1:0-14078 GCA_035539795.1 Burkholderiaceae bacterium | reverse complement strand
AAAAGGGCGCACCCCAACCCACTACCCAGGTCGAGGCAAAACGTGCCACACGTTCCATCGTGCCAACGATCAATAACCTCCTTCCCTTTGGTAGTGCCAAAGTGCATAAAAAAGAAGGCAGCATTGCTCAGCGGGAGCGGGAGCCATACTGCATGATGGAGAGCCTCAAGTTTGCGCCCAGGCATCTCGTCAAGATGGCGGAGCTACGCGCCATGTGCGCCCCCGATCATCATGCGACGATCAACAAGGCGCTCGATGGCATTTTCATGATCGCCGTAGCAAGCGAATCGCTCAACGCATTCCGGACCAGCAAGGGAAATGTCGCATGGAGCGCCCTGGACTTGACGCACGCGAAAGCCGTCTCGTCATTGGCCGACCACATCTACGCGAAGTACGGAGAGCTCAAGAAATCTTCTGGCGTGAATCTGCAGAGTATCGATCCGCTGTACGAGCATCAGGCCAGAGAAACTGCCATCCGCTTTATCTCCCATCTGGCGATTTCGATTGCTTACGACCAAGGTGCGAAAATCGATGGGAATGCAGTCGCATCGAACCTGTATTTCAACTGGTCATCACACAGTGCTGACGCAGCCTTGATGGATACTTTCGCCCCGACCATCCGCACGGACGTCAAAGCCAACTGGATGTCGACCCTGGATGTCCTGGTGAACATATCGAAATACTGTACGCCCCATCCTTCCCAGCCCAATGGCAACCGGTCGACCGGCAGAGGTCCATTTACGCAGTACACCACCAACAACCCGCCAGCGGGCGCAAAACACGCCGACGACCACAGCCAACCGGCCGGTGCTCATTCCTCGACCGACAACGCCCGTGCTTCCGACGCCAAGCAATCCGCTGCAAACAGCCAGGCCGCGGACAGCAACGAAGCTGCGTCGAAGAAATCAGCATATCAGGCTGCGTTGCATACTGGCACAAATGTCATTGCCGGCATCATCGGCAAGATGCCACCCGATGTCAGCGTTGTGCCCCAATGCGATCAAAGTCGGTCAGGCATGGTGTATGGCTTGGGAAATATCGTCCATTTCTTCGGGATGTCTACCACGGACACATCGGAAGACGCACAGAGGCAGGTCAGAAATCAGTACCGGGCGATCCTCAGGCAGATTCATCCGGACAAGCACGCAGGCGAGGATTATGAGGTGCTGCGGGCCTATGTTGAACTGACGAAAATCTACACGGCAGCCCATGAAGAAGCCACGAAGTGGTTTCGGAGTGCGAACATTTGAACGAACACATCCAGCGCCCCCTGGCTGATCGGTGCGCGGTATCCTGATCATTCTCCATGTCCAGGCGAGCTGCTCCCCTCTCCGGACATCGATACATGCCGGACCTGTACGCCAGGTGCCAGATCACCCCGGCTACCTGCCTGGACTCCTGGGCATGTTACGGATGTCGCGCCCGCGGGCAATGTCCGGATGGCAATGCGGAAACGTCTGGCGTATGCAGAAGTCACGTGGCAATGTAGGTTGCCTTCGACGACGCGATGGGATGCAGAAACGACAACGGCGCCGATAAGCGCCGTTGTCGTTTCTGAAACAAAGACAGTTCAGGCGGCTGACTGCAGGCCGTGGACCGAACCAAGTGCCGGCCGCTCCCCCGCCCGCCGGGCAAACGCCAACCCGATCATCAACAGGCATGGCTGCTCGGGGTGAATCCACGCAAGCGCCTCGCCGCGCGCCATCTGCCCGAGCGTGAAGCCATGCGAGCGTTCCTGCGCCGTCGAGACAGCCTCGACGACCCAGGCGGGCGTGTCGGCCGGCTTGCCGGCGGCGATGAGTTGCGCGGCAATCGCCGCGGCCTGGTCGCGGCCCATGTAGTACACGAGCGAATCGGCCTGGACGGCTTCGTCCGCCATTTCGACGTCCACACCCTCCTTGCCCTTGGCCTGCGTGGCAAACGCCACGCTGCGCGCCACGCCGCGCTTGGTCAGCGGTTTGCGGATCGCCGAGGCGGCAGCCAGCGCGGCGGTGATACCCGGCACGACCTCGTATTCGATGCCGGCCGCCTCGAGCGCCTGCATTTCCTCGTCAGCGCGACCGAACAGCATCGGGTCACCGCCTTTCAGGCGCACCACACGCTCGTATTTTCCAGCCAGATCGACCAGTTGACGGTTGATGAACAGCTGGGCCGTGGAACGCTTGCCGCAACGCTTGCCGACTTCGATGTGCAAGGCATTCGGGCAATAGGCCAACATATCTTCCGACACCAGTGCGTCGTGCAGCACGACCTGCGCCTCGGCCAGAATCCGTGCGCCACGCACTGTGATGAGATCGGCCGCACCCGGCCCTGCACCAATAAGAGTCACCTTGCCCATCTGCTGCTCCTGCATTCCTGATTACTGGGGCGCACCACGTTGTGCATGATGCGCCGGTCGGACCGTGATTGTCCGGCGTGAGAGACGCTATCCTCTACGGTGCAAATGCACGGATCATGCCCGCTGCCACCGTGTGATTCGTCGCCTCGTCGATCAGCACGAATGCGCCTGTCGCCGGGTTGCTGTCATAGGCGTCGCACACGATCGGCTTCTGCAGGCTGATACGCACGCTGCCGATATCGTTAAGACGGATTTCCGAGCGACCGGTTTCGTCGAGCAGCGTATGCACATCGAACACGCGTTCCACGCCATTGATACGGGCGAACACCGAGGTCGACGTGTGCTTCAGCACATACTTGCGTGCCGGGCTCAGGGCCTCCTCGTCGAACCAGCAGAGGTCCGCCTCGAGCTGGCGTGCGGCAACCGCATCGGTCTGGTCGGCGACGATGGTATCACCGCGCGAGACATCCACGTCTTCGGTAAAGCTCAGCGTCACCACATCGGCCGCACCTGCGCCATGGGCTGCGCCATTCGGCGTGAACACGCCAGCAATGGTCGCCGTGCGGTTGGCGGGCAGGACGCGGACTTTCTGGCCGACCGTGACGGTTCCCGCTTCCACGCGGCCCATGTAGCCGCGGAAGTCGTCGGACTGCGAACCATCCTGGCGCACCACGAGCTGGACCGGAAAGCGCAGCGCGTCAGCCGACTCGGAACCGGCTTCGGCGACCTGCAGCGATTCCAGCAGATCGAGCAGCGGTCCATCCTGGTACCACGGCATGGCATCGCTGGCGTGCACGATGTTGTCGCCGCGCAAAGCCGAGACCGGCACATAGCGCACGTCCTGCAGGCCCAGCCGCTCGGCGAGGTCCGCATAGGCGGCGCGGATCTCGTCGAAACGCGCCTCGCTGAAATCGATCAGGTCCATCTTGTTGACCGCAACGATCACGTGCTGCAGGTTCAGCAGCTTGAGGATGGCCGAGTGGCGCTTGGTCTGCGGCAGCAGTTGCGCCTTGCCGTCACGCACCTCGACGCGCGTGGCATCGACCAGCACGATGGCCGCATGTGCGGTCGAGGCGCCGGTGACCATATTGCGCGTGTACTGCTCGTGGCCCGGCGTGTCGGCGATGATGAACTTGCGCTTGGCCGTGGAGAAATAGCGGTAGGCCACGTCGATGGTGATGCCCTGCTCGCGCTCGGCTTCGAGGCCGTCGGTCAGCAGCGAGAAATCGATCTGTTCGCCGGCCGTGCGCTTGTGCTTGGCGTTGGCCAGTGCGGTGAGCTGGTCGGAGAGCACGGACTTGCTGTCGTACAGCAGCCGGCCGATGAGCGTGCTCTTGCCGTCGTCGACGGAACCGGCAGTAATGAAGCGCAGCAGACCCTGGTGTGATGCTTGATGTGTCATTGCAAAATCCTTGGCGAGGGCGTGATGCGCCCCCCTTTTCGCACTTTACGTACGTTACGTACCCGTGTTGCCCCGCGGGATCCATCCTGCCGGGGCCGAGGCTGCATGCCGGGGTCGCCGGCATGCAGAAACAATCAGAAGTAACCTTCCTTCTTGCGGCGCTCCATCGAGGCTTCGCTCGTCTGGTCATCCATCCGCGTGGCGCCGCGCTCGGTGATCTCGCTGATCGCGGTTTCGGCAATGATGTCGGCCGGTGTCGACGCCGTGCTGGCCACGGGGCAGGTGCAGCTGATGTCGCCGACGGTACGGAAGCGCACCGACAACACTTCGCTCGCATCACCCGCCTGCTTCGGCGTGATGTCGGTCACCGGCACCAGCAGCCCGTTGCGGCGCACGACCTCGCGCTCGTGTGCGTAGTAGATCGACGGCAGGGCCAGCTGTTCGCGCTCGATGTATTGCCACACGTCCAGCTCGGTCCAGTTGCAAATCGGGAAGACGCGCATCTGCTAGCCGGCACCGATACGGGCGTTATAGAGGCTCCACAGCTCAGGGCGCTGTGCTTTCGGATCCCATTGGCCGAACTCGTCGCGGAACGAAAAGATGCGCTCCTTGGCACGGGCCTTTTCCTCATCGCGGCGTGCACCGCCCATCAGCGCATCGAAACGGTGCTCGGCAATGGTTTCGAGCAGCGTCACGGCCTGCGCGGCGTTGCGCGAGTCAGTCGCCTTGCGCAGCTTGACGGTACCGCGGCGGATCGAATCCTCGACGTGGCCCACCACCAGGCGTGCGCCGATCTCGGCCACGCGCTGGTCGCGGAAGGCGATGACTTCCGGATAGTTGTGGCCGGTATCGATATGCACCAGCGGAAACGGCAGCTCGATCTTGCGGCTGCCCAGCCGGAAGGCCTTGAGCGCGAGATGCAGCATGACGATGGAGTCCTTGCCGCCAGAGAACAGCATGGCAGGATTACGGCATTCCGCGACAACTTCGCGGATGATGTAGATCGACTCCGCTTCGAGCCAATCGAGGTGGTCGTTCTGCACCTGTCCGGATGCAGCGCCAAGGATCTCGGTCATGTTGCCCATGTTGCTCTCTCGCTTGCCGCAAGGCGGCGTTAAAAATACGCTTCAGTGTTGTTTGATGTTCTGCTCATGGAGGCCGCACTCTTTGGTGTCTTTGCTCTCCCACCACCAGCGTCCGGCGCGTACATCCTCGCCAGCCCGCACTGCCCGGGTACACGGCTCGCAGCCGATACTCGGATAACCCTTTGCATGCAACGCATTGACCGGAACGTCATGGCGCTGCAGATAGGCCCACACTTCCGCTTCCGTCCAGTCCGTCAGCGGGTTGTACTTGGGGATACCGCGCGCGGCATCCTGTTCTTCGAACGGCAGGTCCTGCCGCGTCACCGCCTGCTCGCGGCGCTGGCCGGTCAGCCAGGCCTGCGCACCTTCGAGCGCACGGTTCAGCGGCGCCACCTTGCGCACGCCGCAGCAGGCCTTGCGTGCCTCCACGCTGTCGTAGAAACCGTTCAGGCCGTACTGCGCCACGAACTGCTCCACCGCGTGGAGATCCGGCTCATAGGTCTGTACCGCATAGCCGTAGCGCGTGCGGATGGCTTCCAGCACGGCCAGCGTCTCCGCATGCAGCCGACCGGTCTGTAACGTAAAGATCGAGAAACGTTCACGTACCGCCGCCGGGCTGCGCAGGATCGCGTCGGCGATCACCATGTCCTCGGCGGCGAGGCTCGAGGCAAAACGCGCCTGCGCATGGCGGCCAGCGATTTGCGCCAGACGCTCCTGCAAGGCATGCTCCTTGGCATCGAGCGCCTCGGCACTGCCTGCGTAGGCTGGCGCCGCCCACAAAGTGGGGCGCTGAAGTGCGCTGGCGGCCACGCTATCAGCCGCGGTCACACGTGCTCCTGCGCACCAGCCACCGTCCGCGCGCGGCGGAACAGTGGCAGCGGCTCGTCGAGCGTGCCCTGGTACTGCACGGTCAGTTCGCTGAAGCCCTTGAGCGCATCGTCGATGTTCTTGTCGGCGCGCACGGCGAAGCTGTCGAAGCCGCAGCGGCGCATCGCATTGAGCTGATCGCGCAGCACATCGCCGATGGCACGCAGCGCGCCCTCGTACTTGAGGCGCGTGCGCAGCAGGTAGGCCGACGAATAGCCACGGCCGTCGCGGAATACCGGAAAGTCGATGGCGATCAGGCCCAAGCGGTCGAACTGGCCCTCGAGCGCCAGCGGATCATCGTCCGGCGCCAGCCATACGCCTGTGTCCTCCGGCTTGCGCTGCGCCAGCAAGCCGTCGCGATGCGCTTCCCAGGCGTGCAGCGGGAACAGCACCTTGCCGGGCTGCGCGGCAGCGGCTGCGATGGCATCGTGCGACACGTGGCCGCTCTGGTTGTTGTCATCCAGTTCGGGGCGCAGCACCAGCCAGCTGTCTTCCACGATCACGGGACGCTTGTCTTGCAGGGTGATGATTTTCGTCATGGTCATTTCTCCGGCTCAGGCCGTGGCCTCCGCCTTGCTGGCCTTGTCGGCATACACGCGTTCCTTGAACGGTGCGAGGCCGATGCGCTTGAAGGTCTCGATGAACGTTTCGCCATCGACGCGGTTCTCCACGAACACGTCGATGACACGCGACACCACATCCGGCATTTCCTCAGCCTTGAACGACGGGCCAATGACCTTGCCGATGGCGCTATCGTTGCCCTGCGCTCCTCCGAGCGTGACCTGGTACCACTCCTCGCCATCCTTGTCGACGCCGAGCACGCCGATGTTGCCCACGTGATGGTGACCGCAGGCGTTGATGCAGCCCGAGATATTGAGCGACAGATCACCAAGGTCGTGCACGAAATCGAGGTCGTCGAAACGCTGCTGGATGGCCAGCGCGATCGGGATCGACTTGGCATTGGCGAGCGAGCAGAAATCGCCGCCCGGGCAGGCGATGATGTCGGTCAGCAAGCCGATATTGGCCGTTGCGAAGCCAGCAGCTTTGGCCTCCTGCCAGAGGTCATAGAGATCGCGCTTCTTCACATCCGGCAAGATCAGGTTCTGTTCGTGCGCCACACGCAGTTCGCCATAGCCGTACTTGTCGGCCCAGTCGGCCACGTGCTCCATCTGCTTGTCGGTAGCGTCACCCGGCGGCGAGCTAATGCCCGGCTTGGTCGACAGCGTGACCGAGGCATAGCCCGGCACCTTGTGGCCGCGCACATTGCGGCGCACCCACTGGGCGAAGGCTTTTTCTTCGAGCAGGTGCTTTTCGTAGCTGGCGTCGGTATCTGTCAGCTTCTCGTACGCTGGCGCCGTGAAGAAGGCGGCAACACGATCAAACTCGGCCTGCGTGATGGTGGCTGGTCCATTCTTGCTGTACTGCCATTCGGCTTCGGTTTCCTCCGCAAACTTCTCCGGCCCGATAGCCTTCACCAGGATCTTGATACGTGCCTTGTACTTGTTGTCGCGGCGGCCGTAACGGTTGTACACGCGGATCGCAGCCTCCACGTACGTGAGCATGTGCTCCCACGGCAGGTCTTCCTTGATGATCGAGCCAAGGATCGGCGTGCGGCCCAGGCCGCCGCCCGCCATCACGCGCAGGCGCAGCTCGCCGGCATCGTTGCGGTAGGCGTAGATGCCGATGTCATGCATCTGCACCACGGCGCGGTCGGTTTCGGCGGCGCTGAAGGCGATCTTGAACTTGCGCGGCAGGAAAGCGAATTCCGGATGGAAGGTGCTCCACTGGCGCAGGATTTCGGCGAGCGGGCGCGGATCCACGTATTCGTCCGGCGCCACGCCGGCGAACTGGTCGGTGGTAGTGTTGCGCACGCAATTGCCCGAGGTCTGGATGGCGTGCATCTGCACCGAGGCGAGATCGGCCAGTGCATCGGGCACGCGCTCGAGATCCATCCAGTTGAACTGGATGTTCTGGCGCGTAGTGAAGTGGCCGTAGCCGCGGTCATAGGTCCGGGCGATGTGCGCCAGCATGCGCAGTTGCTTCGACGAGAGCATGCCGTACGGTACGGCCACGCGCAGCATGTAGGCATGACGCTGGTAGTACAGGCCGTTCTGCAGGCGCAGTGGCAGGAATTCCTCTTCGGTCAGCTCGCCCGCCACGCGCCGGCGCACTTGGTCGCGAAACTGCGCGACACGTTCTTCGACAAGCTGCTGGTCATACTGGTCATATTGATACATGGGGGACCCCGATTGCTTACGATACGAGTTTGATGGCAACGAACGTGAGGACCGTGGCAAGCGCGCCGCGCACCAGACGTTCGGGTAGTTGTTTCGAGAGCTGCGCGCCGAGCCAGATGCCGGGAATCGACCCGACCAGCAAGGCGCCCAGCAGATTCCAGTTCACCGTGCCGAGCCATACATGGCCGAGCGCGGCCACGGCGGTCAGCGGTACGGCGTAGGCGATGTCGGTGCCCGCCACTTCGGACGCCTTCAGCTGCGGATACAGCAGCAGGATCAGCGTGGCACCGACTGCCCCCGCGCCGATCGACGACAGCGTGACCAGCACGCCGATCACCGCACCGACCAGCACCGTGGCGTTGGCCTGCCGCGCACCGGCCAGCTGGTACTGCGGGCGACGCGCTAGCCAGGTGAGCAACTGGCGGCGGAACAGCAGCGACAGCACGGTCAGCAGGACCGAGACGCCAATGGTCACGCGGATGGCATGCAGCATCGCCCCGTCCAGTTCACCCGCACCCTTCAGGATGCCGATGGTGAGGGCCGCAGCCGGCAGGCTACCCAGTGACAGGCGCCGCACGATATCCCAGCGCACATGCCCGTGGGCACGATGCGCCAGCGTGCCGAAGCCTTTCGTGATCGACGCAAAAGCCAGGTCGGTGCCGACCGCGGTCGCCGGCGAAAATCCGAACAGCAAGGTCAGCAGCGGCGTCATGAGCGAGCCCCCACCCACGCCGGTCAGACCGACGAGAACCCCGACAAACAGGCCGGAAACGGTGTAGGCGAGAAACATGGCGACGCACTAGGCCTTCTTATCAACAAAGTTCGAGAATCGTAATAAACTAGGCTCATATCTCAAACTAATAAGAAGTTGTTTGTTTATACGAGGACGGTTATATGAACCTGCATCAGTTCCGCTTCCTGCGCGAGGCCGTTCGCCAGAACTTCAATCTCACGGAAGCGGCAAAAGCGCTTCATACGTCACAACCAGGTGTATCGAAGGCCATCATCGAGCTCGAGGAAGAGCTGGGTGTCGACGTATTCACTCGCCATGGCAAGCGCATCCGCAACCTGACGGAGCCCGGGCAGCGGATCCTGGCGTCAGTGGAAAAGATCCTGCAGGAGGTGGAAAGCCTGAAGCGCGTAGGCAAGGACTACGCCGCGCAGGACCAGGGCAATCTGGTGATCGCCACCACGCACACCCAGGCGCGCTACGCCTTGCCGAGCGTGATTGCGGAATTCACCAAGAAATATCCCAAGGTGCGCTTATCGATCCAGCAGGGCAATCCAGCACAGATTGCCGACATGGTGGTGCGCGATCAGGCCGACCTCGCCATCGCCACCGAGGGCATCGTGCACCTGAAGGATCTGATCACCTTGCCGAGCTACCAATGGCAGCACGTGGTGGTCACGCCGCCGGGGCATCCGCTGCTGGAGAAAAAACATGTCACGCTGGAAGACCTGGCGGCCTACCCGATCATCACCTATGACTCCCACTTCGCCGGGCGGCCGAAGATCGACAAGGCCTTCGCGCTGCGCCACCTGCAGCCAGATATCGTGCTCGAAGCCATCGACGCGGACGTGATCAAGACCTATGTGGAAGTCGGCATGGGTATCGGCATCGTCGCCGGCGTGGCCTTCGACGCGGCGCGCGACCAGAACCTGCGCAGCGTGCCGGTCGGCCACCTGTTCGGCACAAATGTCACGCACCTCGCGATCAAGCAGGGGGCGTACCTGCGCAGTTTCGTCTACACCTTTATCGAACTCTTCTCGCCCACGCTGAACCGCAAGCTGATCGAACAGCTGATGGCGGGCGAGCACGAGATCTACGAGCTTTGAGGGGTAGCATGGAAGCCGTGCGGTGCTCCGTGTAGCCGTCTGCGATTTGCAGACATCAGGAAGCCGGGAAGGAAAAACGCGTGCGCGACGGGCACCGACCGGTTTCGCCGGCCCGTCGCCCTGCCGCATGGAGTGGAACCCGTGTGCGCAACGGGAAGCGCGCACCAGCCTGAAACGGCGGTGCGCGTAACGGTTTACAACACCGCCGAGGCGCCGCCGTCGATATTGATGCTGGTTCCAGTGACGAAACTCGCTGCCGAGGACGCCAGGAAGGTAATCACATTGGCGGCCTCCTCAGCCTCGCCGACGCGGCCCAGCGGAATGTCCTTGGCCATATTGGCATAGAGCGCTTCCAAGTCGGTACCGGTGCGTGCCGCGCGCGCCTCGTGCTGACCGGCCCGGACCAGGCCGATGCACACGGTATTGACGAGAATGTTCTCGGGTGCCAGTTCCTTCGACAGCGCCTTGGTCAGCGCCAGTCCGGCCGCACGCGTCACCGAAGTCGGCATCGAGCCCGCGCGCGGCTGCTTGGCAGCGATGGCCGTGAGGTTGATGATGCGTCCGCCGCCCTGCCGCTTCATATGCGGAATGGCAAGGCGCGACAGCCGGATGGCCGCAAACAGTTTCAGGTCGAAATCGGCTTGCCAGGTTGCATCGGCCACGCTCTCGAAGGCACCGGTCGCGGAAGTGCCGGCATTATTGATGAGGATGTCGAGCCGCCCGAACGCCGACACCGCCGCTTCGATCAGCGCGGCACAGCCGGCCTCCGTGCTGATGTCCTGCGGCACGGCCAGCGCCTTGCCGCCCGCGGCACGGATCGCCTGTTCGACCTCGGCAAGACGCTCCGCACCGCGCGCCGCGATCACCACCGCCGCACCTTCCGCCGCGAGCCGCAGCGCCGTTGCCTTGCCGATGCCCTGCGAACCGCCCGTGATGATCGCTACCTTGTCCTGCAAACCGAGTTCCATGCCATTCCCCAGACTGATTGATTCATGTACCGGGCAGTCCTGCCGCCCGCAGCAGATCATGCCAGATATTCGGCAGCCGCGTCCGTCTCGAGGCGATAACACTGTGGCACCCCAGCCGATTGTTTTTCAGCAAACCCCGCTATGATGCGACTCATCAGATGCCTTGTATTTCCGATCGTTGCGCAGGCCCTTGCGAATCTCCTGCCAAGCCGCTCCAGACAAGCGTTTGCGCACAATTTGCGCCACAGCGGTGGTCTATAATCGAAGCTCCCCACAGCAATTCCTTGCATCGTTCTCTAGCCCCACGACCACCACGCCGGTACGTCCCGCAGGCTGAAGCACGCATCACACGAGGCCCCAATGACCTTCGACTGGACCAATCCCTACCCGACGCTCCGCACACCAGTGTTCGCACGGAACGTGGTCGCCACGTCGCAGCCCCTGGCCGCTCAGGCAGGCCTGCAGATGCTGCGCAGTGGCGGCAATGCTGTCGATGCCGCGATTGCCGCTGCCGCCATGCTGACCATCGTGGAACCTGTGTCATGCGGACTCGGCAGCGATGCCTTCGCGATTCTCTGGGATGGCCAGCAGTTGCATGGCCTGAATGCTTCCGGCACCGCACCGGCCGCATGGAATCCAGAGTATTTCAAACGCAAGTACGGCGAGAGCGCACACGGCACCGCCAAGCGCCCGCAGCGCGGCTGGGACAGCGTGACGGTGCCAGGTGCAGTTGCCGCATGGGCCGCCTTGCATGAGAAATTCGGCAAGCTGCCGTTCGCCGATGTGCTGCAACCGGCAATCGAAATCGCTGAGCGCGGCCACGCGGTGGCGCCCATGGTGGCGCAGAAATGGGCCGCCGCGATTCCTGCATTGCATGACCAGCCGGGATTTGCCGCAGCCTTCATGCCGCGCGGCCGGGCACCGGCCACCGGCGAAAAATTCATATTCGCAGAAGCTGCGGAAACCCTGCGCAAGATCGGGGCGACGCGGGGCCAGGCGTTCTACGCCGGCGAACTGGCCGAGCGCCTGGCGGCTTCGGCCAAGGAATGCGGCGGCGCCATGCAGCTGTCTGACCTGCGCGACTACCGTCCCGAGTGGGTGACGCCGATCAGCCAGCGCTATCGTGATCACGAGGTGCACGAGATTCCGCCAAACGGCCAGGGGATTGCCGCACTGATCGCGCTCGGCATCCTCGAACAGTTCGATCTTGCCAGCTTGCCGCTCGATGGCGTCGATGCGCAGCATCTGCAGATCGAAGCGATGAAGCTGGCGTTTGCCGACGTCTACCAGTACGTGGCCGATCCGCGTGCCATGGGCATCACGCCCGAACAGATGCTCGATCCGGACTATCTCGCGCAGCGCGCCAAGCAGATCGACATGCAGCGCGCCACGCATTTCACACCCGGCATGCCAAAGGCCGGTGGCACGGTGTACCTCACGGCAGCAGACGAGACAGGCATGATGGTGTCATTCATCCAGTCCAACTATATGGGCTTCGGTTCCGGCGTCGTGGTGCCGGGTACCGGCATCAGCCTGCAGAACCGCGGCGTGGGGTTTTCGATGGACCCGGTCTCGGCCAACGTGGTCGCAGGCGGCAAGCGGCCATTCCATACGATCATTCCCGGCTTCCTCACCAGGAACGGTACACCGGTCATGAGCTTCGGCGTGATGGGCGGCGACATGCAGCCGCAAGGCCATGTCCAGACCCTCGTGCGCATGCTCGACTACCAGCAGCAACCGCAGGCTGCCTGCGACGCGCCGCGCTGGAAGGTCAACCGCGATTTCACGCTCGACGTCGAGCCCGCCATGCATGCAGAGACTGTCACCGCACTGCAGGCGCGCGGCCACCGGCTGCACTCGATCGACGATGCCTACATGGACTTCGGCTCCGGCCAGTTCATCTGGCGCCTCACGGACGACCCCGAAGATGGCTACGTGGCCGCCAGCGACAGTCGCCGCGACGGACAGGTGGCTGGGTTCTAGGACACGCTGCACGCTGGCTTCCGATGCGGAGAATCAGGCTGCGTGCCGGAGCGCATCACTGGGCAACCGCGCAGCGTGTCTTGCACGACGCGCGCGTCCACCGCATGCCACCTCTTGCAAATTGCGGTAGAGTCATTTCATTCCGCCGGCGTGCAACGTACCACGTTGCGCCGCCCGTGCGCGACCAGCCTTCCGGAGAGCGCCATGAACCATCCCGTGTCACCCGCCCCGATCCGCCGCCTGCATCACTACGCCTACCGCTGCCGCGATGCCGAAGAAACCCGGCACTTCTATGAAGACATCCTCGGCCTGCCGCTGTACCACTACATCGAGAACGACTACGTTCCGTCGACCGGCGAATTCTGCCCGTACACGCATATCTTCTTCCGGCTCGACGACGGCTCCTTCATCGCCTTCTTCGATCTTGGCGACAACCAGGCCGCCGCGCCATCGCCCAACACGCCCGCGTGGGTCAACCATATCGCCTTCATGGTGGATGATCTCGCTGCACTGCAGGCTGTCAAGCAGCGACTCGAGCAGCACGGCATCGAAGTGCTCGGCCCGACCGATCATCGCGTGTTCCAGTCGATCTACTTCTTCGACCCGAATGGCATCCGCCTCGAACTGACGGCGATGACCGTGCCGGACGCACAAATGCAGGCCGAGTCCGCTGGCGTGCGCGAACGTCTCGATGCCTGGACCGCAAAGAAAAAAACGCGCCTCGGTACGCCTTGACACCGCACCGGGCACATCGCCTCACAACGTAGACCTCCCTCCACGAGCCTTCCGCATGACGACTCTCGCATTCATCGGCTTTGGCGCCATGGGCCGTCCCATGGTGCGTCACCTGCTTGCCGCAGGACACCGCATCAACGTCTCCGTCCGCCGCCCCGAAGCGGCCGATGCCGTCAAGGCACTCGGCGCGCAGCCGTGCCACTCGCCTGCCGAAGCAGCCCGCGATGCGGACGTAGTATTCACCAACGTGACGTCCACCGCAGATGTGGAAGAAGTCCTGTTCGGCCCGCAAGGCGTCGTCGAGGGCGCACGCCCCGGCACGCTATGCATCGACCACAGCACCATCTCCCCGGTCGCCACACGACACATCGCCGAACGCCTGCAGGCGGCCGGCCTGCGCTTTCTCGATGCCCCTGTCTCCGGCGGCGCTGCGGGTGCGGAAGCCGCCACGCTCACCATCATGGTGGGCGGCGACAGCGCCGACCTCGAACAGGCACGCCCGCTGCTGGAACGCCTCGGCAAGACCATCGCCCACGTCGGCGGTCCCGGCAGCGGCCAGGTCGCCAAGGCCTGCAACCAGATGGTGCAGGTCACCACCATCCAGGGTATTGCCGAAGCCATGCTGTT
>DATLHT010000019.1:0-2342 GCA_035539795.1 Burkholderiaceae bacterium | reverse complement strand
CATGTCCTGCAGCGACGGCATCTGGCACTACTTCTCGCCCGAGGAACTGGCCAGCACCATCGCCATGCTCTCGCCGCGCGAGGCCTGCGAGTTCCTGATCCAGAAGGCGCGCACGCGGGCGCGGGGGACGGGGGACAACCTATCGCTGGTGGTGGTGAAGCTGGATCCTCTGATCTGAGACACGGAGCCGCCGGGCCGCTGGCGCCGATCGCCGCTTTCAGGCCCGTCGCTTGAACGAGACGTGTCGTGATCGATCGCTGAGGAATCTTTTACCCGTGCGGTTGACGTAGGCCGGGTAGCCCATGACCTGGCTTCGCGCTGGGGAAGGGCATTCCCTGCCACCGCTGTCTGAACGCCCAGATCCATGCGTCGACTCACACACTACTTGCCAAGCCTGGGCTTCGGGGGGGACTTTCGAGCCTGTTCGACACCGTCTATGAGCGGGTCGCCTCCCCAGACAGGGGACGGCACCGACGATCCGCTGCCGGTACGAAGCGCCGCCGTGCGTTCCAGCAGACCCGACCTTTCTGTGCATGTCCTGCCGAGGGTGTGCGCGGCTCTTTTTTCGCAGCGGAGCATGCAGCTTTGCAGCGACACCGCCAGCCTGCGGCGCATGGCCAGGGTGTTCGCCAAGTTGGCCATGCTGAACAAAACCGGTCTGCAGAGTGTCAAGCCCTATCTTGCAACGCTTCGCGAGGCCCATTCAGCGGCCGAGTTCCTGTCGACCCTCCTGCAGAAGTTGGACGAGGGCATCAACCTGTTCATACTTTTGTCCGACGACTGGCAAAAGTCAAAAAACCGCGCACCCCTGAACAACCTCGGCCTCAATCGGGCCCTACGAACCCTACACCCCTGCGGAGCGCCCGCGGGATCGAGCATGGCAGCCGCTCGCAAACGCATGGAGCGCTATCTCTCACACATGGTGCACCAACTCAGCACACACTGTGCCGAAGGGCACCCCTTGGTAGGCGTTCAGGTTGCGGAGCAGTTCGTCATTGACGCGCTGACCACCCACTGCCTCGACTGGCCGGCTACCACGCCCAGAACGCTGCTGGACAACGACAAGCTGTTCCTCTGCTTCACGGCCGTGGTGTCTCGGGACTGGCAGTACGAGCCGTCAGAACGCTCGTACCACTACGGACGCCCGCCGCATCGCCTGCTGAACAAAATGCATTTGCTGCACGGCTTGTTGCCGCCGCAGGAAGTGGTGCTGCTGTCCCTGGAACGCGCAATTCTTGAATGGCACGACAGTGATTTCGATACCGAAGTCGGCAAAGATTGGGCCAGGAAGGTAAGGCAGTCAATCGACTCTCGCCCCTTGCTCGCGAAGCAATTCTGTGAACTGGAAGACATGTTCGATTTTCTATGCGGCGAAGAAACCGTCGCCCCGGACACGTTGAACCGGCTGATCGACCATCTGCTGCGCGAGGACGCGCTTTGGGGCGCTGCAGACATCACCCTTTTGCTCCATCTGTCCGTACTCACTGACATCGACCCATCGGTGCTTGCACAGGAGCCAACCGATATCGGTCGCCTGGACGGGGCGTCGAAACGCCATGTCGAGGCCATGAATCACCTGGCTCGATTCCGGTATAGCCATGCCTTGCGCGGCACAGCTCTGCAAGGCACCCAAATCGATCAGGTCGAGGACGCGCTGGTCGCCTTCATGGCGCACCTTTGCCTGCTTGTGCCGGAACACCAGCCCGCCGGGGCTTGGAAGCACCTCGTACTCATCCCCCAGCCCTTGCTGGTCTCGGCGTTCCTGCGCTTGGGTATTTCCGAACGGGTCAAGATCGCTGCATCCTGTCCGGAATGGCCCGATCTGGGCGCGGTCTTTCGCTCCCTATCGATTCCCCAGGAAGACCAACAGGCCCTCGCCCGCCACTTCGCCAGTACCTGGACACACCGGCTCAGCCTTACCGCCTTCACTCAGTTGGGGCGTTGGCGAGACTGGATGCATAGCTTAGATCCTCGACTGTGACGGTTCGCCGCTTGCGTTCGGGCAAATATTGGAACGGAAGCCGCGCTGACTTCAGGTCAGCGCCGTATCCACCACCCGGTGCGGCAACGCCAGGTACTCCTGCGACTGCATCTCAGTGAGACGAGACACCGTGCGCGGAAACTCGTGCGACAGCGGACCTTCGAGGTACAGCTCCTCAGGCGGCACCGCAGCCGACACCACCAGCTTGCAACTGCGGTCGTAGAGCACATCCACCAGCCAGGTGAAACGCCGCGCCTCGGACGCCATGCGCACCGACATCTGCGGCACGTTGGACAGCAGCACCGTGTGGAATTCGCTCGCAATCTCCAGGTAGTCGTTCTGCGAGCGCGGCCCGCCGCAC
>DATLHT010000018.1:0-7870 GCA_035539795.1 Burkholderiaceae bacterium | reverse complement strand
CTCCTCGGCTGCCCGGCGCATCGCCAGCGTCATGGCCAGCGCGCCACGGACCGGTCGCAGGTCGCCGGTCAGCGACAGCTCCCCCGCAAATTCATAGCCATGGAGCGCATCCGCCGGCAACTGTCCGCTGGCGGCAAGGATGCCGAGCGCAATCGGCAAGTCGAAGCGGCCGGACTCCTTGGGCAGGTCGGCCGGCGCGAGATTGACGGTGATGCGGCGGGCAGGGAATTCGAAGCGGCTATTGAGGATGGCGGCGCGGACCCGGTCGCGACTCTCGCGCACGCCGGCATCGGGCAGGCCCACGATCGTAAACGCGGGCAGGCCGTTGGCCAGATGCACCTCCACCATGACGGGCGGTGCATCGATGCCGGCCAGCCCCCGGCTGCGCACGAGGGCGAGACTCATGCGCCGGCAGGCAGGCGCGGCGTGCGAGGGCGCGTAGCCAGAGCCGGCGGACGGTGCATGGGCCGGATCAGGGGGCGTTGCCGGGCGAGCCGGGCGTGCTGTACGAGTTCGGGCCTTCAAGCGCGGCAACACGTGCTTCGAGTTCGTCGAGGCGCAGGCGCGCGCGGGCGAGGAGCTGCTGCTGTACGTCGAATTCCTCGCGCGTGACCAGGCCGGATTTCTGGAACATCTGCTGGGTCACGGCCTGAATGTTCTTTTCCAGATCCTTGGCCGGCGAATTCTTGATGAGTTCACTGACTTTGGACTGCAGCTCGGTGATGAAATCGGTCGGGTTCATACAACACTCCTTGGTTTGCACAGATGCAGTGCGCGGCTACGGCCAGTCGTGAGCGTCAGTGCTGCATTTTGGTGCAGTCACGACGCCGTGCACGGACGTGGCGCGCGCGACGGCGAACCGGTGCATCGGCCCGCCATCTGCTTGCCATTATCTCTGTTCTCTCGCTCCCGCGTAAGTCATCCGGCCGGCTTTAACAACAATTGACGCCATTCGACGCACTTCCCCGGAAAACCAATGCCGATGGGCCCGTGCTGCCCACGGGAGGGCATGTCCGGCGACACGTCGCCATCGGGTTTTCCGGTCGCTGGCATGACTGTTGCGATACCTGTGCAACTGTTTGTTACAACCTGCCCCCCATCGCTGCATTTGCCCCATAAGGAGTCTCGAATGAAAAAGCTGGCCGCCACGATTGGTTTTACGGCGCTCGTCGCCACAGGCCTGCCTGCCTTCGCGCAGTCCGCTCCGGCGCCGGAGTCCCCGCACACGTTTTCGGCCAATGTTGCGCTGACCTCGGAATACCGCTTCCGCGGCATCATGCAGACCAACCGCAAGCCTGCCCTGCAGGGCGGCTTTGATTACGCGCATGCGAGCGGCCTCTATATCGGCAACTGGAACTCCACCATTAGCTGGCTCTCGGACGGCAATTCGGAAATCTCGAGCGCGCTCGAGATGGATTTCTACGCCGGCTACAAGGGACAGATCGCGGACAACGTCAGCTATGACGTCGGCGTGCTGCAGTACTACTACCCGGGCAGCTACCCGGCCGGCTTCAACAAGGCCGATACCACCGAGCTGTATGCCTCCGTGGGGTACGGCCCGGTGGCGCTGAAGTACTCGCATTCGGTGACCGATACCTTCGGGTTCAACGACAGCCGCAATAGCTACTACGTGGAACTGAATGGCAACTTCGACACCGGGTTCTGGGGACTTACGGTGAACACTCACGTTGGCTACCAGAAGATCAAGAACGTCACGGATGCGTCCTACACCGACTGGAAGATCGGCGTGACCAAGGATCTGGGCTCGGGCTTCTCGGCCGCGCTGGCATACGTCGACACGAACGCCAAGAAGGCGGTCTACACCAACGCTTTCGGGCGCTATACCGGCAAGGCAGCCGTGGTTGCCACGCTGGCCAAAACGTTCTAACGCAAAAACAGGCATGTGCGGGCGGTAACGCCGCCTGCTTCGAGGAGAAATCACATGAAGCTGATCATCGCGGTGATCAAACCGTTCAAGCTGGATGAGGTGCGGGAAGCGCTCTCCGATGTCGGGGTGTCCGGTATCACCGTCACCGAAGTCAAGGGTTTCGGCCGCCAAAAGGGACATACGGAACTGTACCGGGGCGCAGAGTATGTGGTCGATTTCCTGCCCAAGGTGAAGATCGAGGTGGCCGTGCCCGACGATGTCGTGGATCGCGCCATTGAAGCCATCGAGACCGCCGGACGGACTGGCAAGATCGGCGACGGCAAGATCTTCGTCATGGCGCTCGAACAAGTCATGCGCATCCGCACCGGCGAGACCGGCAGCGACGCGCTGTAATTCCCACGACCAGCGACAACGAGAGGTCAATATGAAATTCTGGTTCAAACGCATGCTGACAGCATGCATGCTGGCGCTGACCGTTGGTGCGGCAGGCCTGTCACTGGGCGCTGCCGCGCAGGCGCCGGCCGATGCATGCGCGCCGGTCGCGGTGGAAGCTGCGGCACCTGCAACGCCCGCTGCTGCCACTCCGGCTGCTGCCGCACCCGAAGTGAAAGCCACCGTCAACAAGGGCGACGTGGCCTGGATGCTGACGTCTACGATGCTTGTCATCCTGATGGTCGTGCCGGGCCTGGCACTGTTCTACGGCGGCCTGGCGCGTTCGAAGAACATGCTGTCGGTGCTCATGCAGGTGATGGTTGTGTTCTCGCTGATCGTGATCCTGTGGGCCGTGTATGGCTACAGTCTGGCGTTCGCGGGTGGCAATGCCTTCATCGGCAGCTTCGACAAGCTGTTCTTGTCAGGCGTCACACTGGAAACGTTGGCGGATACCTTCTCGCCAGATGCCAAGTTGCCGGAACTGGTGTTCGTGGCTTTCCAGTCGACCTTCGCGGGCATTACCTGCGCGCTGATCGTCGGCGCGTTCGCGGAGCGCATCAAGTTCTCGGCTGTGCTGCTGTTCGTGGCGGTGTGGTTCACGTTCTCCTATCTGCCGGTGGCGCACATGGTGTGGAGCAGCAATGGCTATCTCTTCGGCCACGGCGCGCTCGACTTCGCGGGCGGTACGGTGGTGCACATCAACGCGGGTGTCGCCGGTCTGGTGGGCGCATATGTGGTCGGCAAGCGGATCGGCTATGGTCGTGAATCGATGGCGCCGCACAGCCTGACGCTGACCATGGTCGGTGCCTCGCTGCTGTGGGTGGGCTGGTTTGGCTTCAATGGCGGTTCGGCGCTGGAGGCCAATGCGACGGCAGCCCTCGCCTTCATCAATACCATCATGGCGACCGCTGCTGCAGTGCTGTCGTGGATCGCGGCGGAAGCGGTGCTGAAAGGCAAGGCCTCGATGCTGGGCGCGGCCTCGGGTGCAGTCGCTGGTCTGGTGGCGATTACCCCGGCAGCCGGGACGGTGGGTGTGATGGGTTCGGTCGTGCTGGGTCTCATCGCTGGTCCGGTGTGCCTGTGGGGCGTCACCGGCCTGAAGAAGATGCTCAATGTCGACGACTCGTTCGATGTGTTCGGCGTCCACGGCGTGGGCGGTATCGTCGGCGCGATCCTGACGGGTGTGTTCACCGCGCCGTCCCTGGGTGGTACCGGTGCAGCCGATTTCTCGATCGCCAGCCAGGTCATGACGCAGGCGCTCGGCGTCGGCATCACCATCATCTGGTCGGGTGTGGTGTCCTTTATCGCTTTCATGCTGATCAAGACGCTGATGGGTCTGCGCGTTCCGGAAGATGCCGAGCGCGAAGGCCTCGATATCGCCTCGCACGGCGAGTCGGCGTACCACATGTAAGCTGGCGCAAGCGTTCAGGAGCATTGGCAGCGAGCCGTTGGGTTCGCTGCTTTTTTTTATGGATCAAGTTTGCTTGATATCTGATCTAAAAAAACTTCAGTGGCTTTTTAAGTGGGGATTGAGTAACTTTCATCTGGGCAGTTTGTTGATCTCCTCCTGTACGCCTTGACGACTGGGGCGCCACAGACAGATCATTCCAAAGCGCGGCGTTGTCCGCGCTTTTTTTTGCCTCCGCTGCCCGCGCGTCAGCAAGCCGGACGCTCGCTTTCCGTTTCCCTTCCTGTTCCTTTCCCGGTGTCCCTATTTCAGGGGGCCGGGTGCCATTGCTGTGGAAAAAAGCCGTGCCGAATGCCTTGCCGATCGGATAACCTTCTATGAAAGAGGGATATTGCGGTCGAGGTGGTGTCGCCGTACGTAGTGGGAGCCCTGGCCCATACCGTGGCTAGGGCCAAGTTCCATTTTTTTGCGAGGCGCCCCTTGTGATCGCTGCCGGCAGCACGATATGCCCAGCCAGGCCCCCATTGGCCGCGCCTGCACGGTATTGGCTGTTCCTCTACAATCGTGGCAGGCGATAAATCCAATCAATAGGAAAGCTATGGTTCCGCACCTGATCACCGCGCTCAACGGCCCTCTGCTCGAGCTCGAACAGAAAATCCTCGACGCAACCCCTGCCATCGAGCGTTGGTTCCGTCTGGAGTGGCAGGAACATACGCCGCCGTTCTATTGTTCAGTCGATCTGCGCAATGCCGGCTTCAAGCTGGCGCCGGTCGATACCAACCTGTTCCCGGGCGGTTTCAACAACCTCGCACCGGAAATGCTGCCGCTGGCCGTGCAGGCTGCCATGGCCGCCATCGAGAAGATCTGTCCCGATGCCAAGAACCTGCTGCTGATTCCCGAGCGCCATACGCGCAACACCTTCTATCTGCAGAATATCGCCCGGCTTGCGCTGATCATGCGCCAGGCCGGCCTGCACGTCCGCCTCGGCTCGCTGTCCGAGGATATCAAGGAACCGACCCCCATCGAACTCCCGGACGGCCAGGTGCTGGTGGTGGAGCCACTCGAACGGCTCGGGGCGAAAGGGCGCCGCCTCGGACTCAAGGACTTCGATCCCTGTTCGATCCTGCTCAATAACGATCTCTCCGCTGGCGTGCCGCCGATCCTGGAGAATGTGCATGAACAGTATCTCCTGCCCCCGCTGCATGCTGGCTGGTCGGTGCGACGCAAAAGTCACCACTTTGCAGCGTATGACGAGGTCGCCAAGAAGTTTGCCAAGCTGATCGACATCGATCCGTGGATGATCAATCCGTATTTCACGAGTGTGTCGGGTGTCAACTTCCACGAACGCATCGGCGAGGAAGAGCTCGCGCATGCCGTTGAGGCGCAGCTCAAGAAGATCGCCAAGAAGTACCGCGAGTACGGCATCAAGGAAACACCATATGTGGTGGTCAAGGCCGATGCCGGCACTTATGGCATGGGCATCATGACCGTACGCGATCCCGCGGAGATGAAGGGGCTCAATCGCAAAGAGCGCAACAAGATGAGCGTCGGCAAGGAAGGCCTGGAAGTCAGCGATGTCATCATTCAGGAAGGCGTGCATACGTTCGAGAAGATCAACGAAGCGGTCGCTGAACCGGTCGTGTACATGATCGACCGCTATGTCGTGGGTGGCTTCTACCGTGTGCATACCGGCCGTGGCCACGACGAGAACCTCAACGCACCGGGCATGCACTTCGTGCCGCTGGCCTTCGAGCCGAACGGTATTCCCGATAGCCACGCCAAGCCGGGCGCTGCGGTGCCAAATCGTTTCTATATGTATGGCGTGGTGGCGCGGCTGGCCTTGTTGGCGGCTTCGCTAGAGTTGGAGAAGACCGATCCCAATCCGCTGATCTGACGCCCTTCCATCTGCCCGGAGACCATCATGCGCATCCTCTTCATCACCGATCCGCTGGAGACGTTTACGCTCTACAAGGATTCGACCTACGCGATGATGGCCGAAGCGGTCGGGCGCGGTCACACGCTGTTCGTGTGCCAGCCGTGGCATCTGTCGATGACCGGTCACGTGGTCGAGGCAGCGGTTCAGTCGCTCGAGTTGACCGGTGACGACAGCGACTGGTACCGCACGGGCGAGCACACGCTCAAGCCCCTGACTGGCTTCGACGCGGTGCTGATGCGCAAGGATCCGCCTTTTGACATGGAGTATGTGACCAGCACCTGGCTACTGGAAATGGCCGAGCGGCAGGGTGCGCGGGTCTTCAACAAACCGCAGGCCATCCGCGACCATTCCGAGAAGCTGGCGATCGCCCAGTTCTCGCAGTTCACTGTACCCACCCTGGTCACGCGGGATGCGGGCCGTATCCGCCGGTTCCATGCGGAGCAGGGCGACATCATCATCAAGCCGCTCGATGGCATGGGCGGCATGGGCGTGTTCCGCATCGGCCCCGACGGCATGAACCTCGGCTCCGTGATCGAGACGCTCGGCCACAACGGCGCGCGCTCACTGATGGCGCAGCAATACATTCCCGCGATCCGCGATGGCGACAAGCGTGTTCTCCTGATCGGCGGTGCGCCGGTACCGTACGTCCTGGCGCGCGTGCCGCAGGCCGGCGAAGTGCGCGGTAACCTGGCGGCGGGCGGCACGGGCCGTGCCCAGCCCCTGTCCGAGCGCGACGCGCAGATTGCCCAGGCGCTGGCGCCGGTCCTCTGGCAACGCGGCCTGCTGCTGGTCGGACTGGATGTCATTGGTGACTATCTGACCGAAGTCAATGTGACCAGCCCGACATGTTTTCGCGAGATCACCGCGCAAACCGGCTTCAATGTCGCCGGCATGTTCATCGACGCACTGGAGCATGCCGTGAACTGATGCGGCGAGTAAGGCCGATGCCGCCTGGGCCTCGCGATTGGCGTGGCGGAAAAGCGGCCTGCTACAATCGCTGCATTCCCTCGGAACACTGACATGGCCGGCATCCTGATCATCGCCCACGCTCCACTGGCGTCTGCCCTGCGCGATTGCGCCCCCCATGTCTATTGCGGCGCGCCGCAACGTCTCGAAGCCCTCGATGTCCTGCCGGACGCCGAGCCGGCTGCCGTCCTCGAAGCTGGCCGCCGTGCCCTCGATGCCGTCGGTGGCGAGGATGGCGTCTTGATCCTCACCGATATCTTTGGTGCTACCCCAGCCAATATCGCGGCACGCCTCGCTGATCCAGGCCGTGTGCGGGTGCTGGCAGGCGTCAACCTGCCGATGCTGGTACGCGCCATCTGCTATCGTGCCGAAAAGCTTGATCAGCTTGCCGCCAAGGCGCTTGCCGGCGGTGCGCAGGGTGTTTTGCAGATCGGCTCGACCACCGTACAAAACCAAACCTCCAACCACCCGGACAACCATGCTGCAGAAGGACATTCCCATCATCAATAAGCTCGGCCTGCACGCACGCGCGTCGGCCAAGTTGACGCAACTGGCCGGTCGATACAAAAGCAACGTGAAGATGTCGCGCAACGGGCGCCAGGTCGATGCCAAGAGCATCATGGGTGTCATGATGCTGGCAGCCGGCATGGGATCGACGGTAACGCTGCAGATCGATGGTCCGGATGAGCAGGAAGCCATGGATGCGCTGACGGAGCTGATCAACAATCGCTTCGGCGAAGGCGAGTAAGAGGGCGGTTTCAAATAGATTCTGGTGTTGGATCCTGAGTCACCCGGTGACCTTGTCGCGCTCATGTATTGCCTTCAATCGTGCGCCTATCCAGAACCGCTTCGCCTGATTTTGAAGCCGCCTCCAAGAGACGCTATCTTCCCGGCCGCGCCGGGAGGCGGTATGAAATGACCATGTGCGTGGGAGCCCCGCAGCGGGGCTGACCTCCTTGGAGTCATCGATGTCTTTTACGCTGCACGGTATTCCGGTTTCTCGCGATTTCGCCATTGGGCGCGCCCATCTGCTGGCGCGCGCCGCCCTGGATGTGTCCCATTACCTGGTCGATGAAGAGCACATCGATGAAGAGATCGAGCGGTTGCGCCGAGCACGTGCCACTGTGCGTGGTGAGTTGCAGGTTCTGAAGCGCGACCTGCCGCGTGATGCGCCGGAGGAAATGGCGGCCTTTCTCGACGTGCATGCCATGATTCTCGACGACGAGATGCTGGCCGAAGT
>DATLHT010000017.1:0-2085 GCA_035539795.1 Burkholderiaceae bacterium | reverse complement strand
ATGATCGACATCCCGGTAATCGACCGGGCTCGTCGCCTGATCCAACGCTACGAAGCCATCGAACACCGCCGGCTCAGGAAGGCTTAGAACGCCCTCCTGAGCTCACAGGGTGTTTGCTCAGGCGTCGACCAGATCGGCTGGCGACCGCCAACGACGGACTTCGGTGACGTCCGTAAGATCAGACGTGAAGGCAATGACCTCGGCCGTGACGCCGGCATTGAAGCTCTGAAGCAGAACTTCCCTACCGTTCGAGAACTTCACGGCATCCTTGTGCGCGTAGGCTCCGCCTTCCACGCGCGTCATCACCACTTCCTCGGTCGGCCCTACAGCGTAGGCCTGCTGCACGGCCTCGCCGATGCCTTCCAGCCGCAGCCGGGCATCGGCCGGGATGCACACGGCGGTTTCGCAGTCGCGGGCGGCCGTGAAGCCCATGGTGCCGCTGGGGAAGCGGCGAAGCGTGTATTGCTCTTCTTCAGTCGCAGGACGTGAACGATAAAGCTCCAACGAGTAGTCACACATGACGCCCTCCTGGGGTAGTGGACGTCACTTGGAAGTAGGATGAACACCCCGGCGATCAAGGGTGTAGTCGCACGATCGGTGAATTATCGGTTCGCATGGTTTCCTCATCCTTCGATAAGGACCGACACCCAAAGGAAAAGCCCCATACCTGAGGTATGGGGCTTTGCTATTCGAGAGGTGCTGAACCTCAGTGCTTGTCAGACCACACCATGCGCTTCACGGCGTACATGAAGCCTGCCAGAGCCAGCAGGAACAGGATGACCCGCACGCCTGTGCGCTTGCGGTCTTCCATGTGCGGCTCGGACGCCCAGGCCAGGAACTCGACGACGTCGGATGCTTCCTGTTCGGTCGTTGCCTTGGTGCCGTCGGCGTAGGTCACCTTGTCGTCCGCCAGCGGCGCCGCCATGGCGATCTTGTGGCCCGGGAAGTACTTGTTGAAGTTGTCGTCCTTGGTGACCGCGAACTCCTTGATCTGCTCGGGCGTCAGCTTGTCGTAGGGGACATAGCCGGTGAGCAGGCCGTGGAGGTAGTTCGGGCCATCCGCACGCGCCTTGACGATGACGCTGAGGTCGGGCGGCGCCTTGCCGTTATTGGCGGCAGCGGCGGCAGCCTGGTTCGGGAACGGCTTCTTGAAGCGGTCCGACGGGCGAGCGGGCCGGTCGATTGGCTGGCCGTCATCGTTGAGATCGGGGACGGTGATGTCCTTGATCAGATCCTTCACCTGGTTCTCGGTGAGGCCGAGTTCCATCAGGTTGCGATAGGCCAGGAGCTGCAGCGAATGGCAGGCCGCGCAGACCTCTTGATAGACCTGATAGCCGCGCTGGGCGGCCGCGCGATCGAACGTGCCGAACGGCCCCTGGAAATGCCACTTCTTCTGTGGCGGCTGCTCCGTCGTGCCGGCCGCGATGGCGACCGCGCCGGTGGCGAGGGCTGCGAGTGCGATGGCACCCGTGGCAAGTAGCTTACGCATGGCTCTTACACCGCCTTCTTCTTGAGCACCGCGTCGGCGATGCTGGGCGGCAATGGCAACGGCCGTTCGATCTTGCCCAAGACCGGCAGCAGAATGAGGAAGTGGAAGAAGTAATAGAGCGTGGCGAGCTGCGACAGCGGCACCCAGAAGCCTTCCGGCGGGTTGGCACCGCAGAAGCCCAGGACGATCACGTCGACCACCAGCACCATCATGAACCACTTGTAGATCGGCCGGAACGTGGCCGACCGGACGCGCGAGGTGTCGAGCCAGGGCAGGATGAACAGCACGGCGATGGCGCCGAACATGGCAACCACGCCACCGAGCTTGTCCGGAATGGCGCGCAGGATCGCGTAGAACGGCAGGAAGTACCATTCGGGCACGATATGCGCCGGCGTCACCAGCGGGTCGGCCGGGATGTAGTTGTCCGGATGGCCCATGTAGTCGGGCGCGAAGAAGACGAAGGCGGCATAGATGATCAGGAAGACCATGACGCCGAAACCGTCCTTCATCGTGTAGTACGGATGGAAGGGAACGGTGTCCTGCGGGCCCTTCGGGTCGATGCCGGTCGGGTTGTTCGAGCCGTGGATGTGCAGCGC
>DATLHT010000016.1:0-4213 GCA_035539795.1 Burkholderiaceae bacterium | reverse complement strand
ACGCCTTCCGACTCGGTCACCCGCAGGTTTTCCAGCTCCACGGGGGTCATGCGTCCCCGCGTCATTAGCTGGGCGTGCAGCGACGGGTCCATGTGATTCTTGGAATGCCGCCACACCGCGTCGTGGTGGACTCCGTACCGCCTCGCCAGCACTCGCGCGGGAACCTTGTTTGCGACGCCCAGTTCTATGCTGGCGCGGTCGGCGTGGTCGCATACCGTGCAGCGGATTCCTTTAAGGCCCATGGCTTTCCACCTTGGCCTTCAGAGCCTTGAATTCTTCCACCGCTGCGCCGATGCCACATTCCAGCTTGTGGAGCAGTTCCAACTCCTCGCGCATGGTGCTCGTTACGAATCCTCGATGATCCGGGGTCAGTCCACGCCGCGCGTATTCCGTTCGCCGCCGATCAATTCTGGCGTCCGCCTTGTCCCGCAAGATGCGAACATCGCGCTCATGCTTGCGGAACCAGAAGCTGAAAACGTTCAGCGTGCGCTGCGTCGGTTCTCGCATTGCATTTTCCAGCGCCTGCTGCACCTTTTGCGGCAGCAGATGCTTCACCTCGTGGTATCGGCTCATTACGACTCGCCTGCGAGCGAACGCAGCGCCTCCACGGACTCAAAATCGACCATCTCGTTGATCGAATCGTTGAACCCTGCGCGGCACTTGATCAGCAGGTCGCGCTCCCGCCTGTACTGCTTCGGCTTGGCGAGATATTCCGGCTTGCGAAGACCAAGAATGGTGTCCTTAATTCCCATCTTCTGGCCTTCGGCAACACCACTCATCCATGCAGGTGCGCTTGCCACCGCGTACATGATCGCGGGGTAGTCGTCGCTGGAAGTCCTGGAAAGCAGGTCGTCCCGCTCACGCTCCGACAGGCCACGCGTGTAGCTGCGAATCTCGGGAGCCAGAGCACGGAGTTCAGGCGTGGGCGGCTGCATGAGGCTATCGATTTCCGCATCCATTTCGCGGATGCGGCGGTGGAACATTTCGATGGTCTCGTCGATCACCGCGAGCTGATTGTCAGCAGCCTTTCGGGCCAGTTCACCAGCGGCAATTTCAAGCCGTGCTGCGTTCTCCGTTGGATTGCGGCGAAGCTTGATCACGTCTTGCTGAATTTTTGACGCTGATTTTTTCGAGCCGCCCCGCACGGCCCGTCCAGCCTTCAGGGCCGGGTCCTCCGCCCTTTCTGGCCCGTGGTCCTGCATTCGCTCCTCTAGCAGAGCCTCGGAGAGCACGGCGCGCTGCGGCTCCGGCTGGGTAGTGCGGGCGCTGGCACGGCGCACAGCGCGGTCGGCAGCGGCCTGTACGGCGGGGTCGATGTTCGGCATGGAATTGCCCTCCGGGCATGGGTAGGTGCCGCCGATGCTCGGGCCGGGCTTAGGTACGAAACCATGGCTTTGTGCGTACTCACCGCGAAAACCCGACGCGGCGTAGCCGACGGGCTACCCACGGGCTATAGCTATCAACAATGGCCCGAAACTCCGGCGGCACCGGAGTACGCAGGGGTTAACACGTAAGGCGCGTAATCAATGCGGCTCCGTTCTCCACATGCAGGTGACGCGTTCTTATCCGGAGGAAGTGTGTCCGGCCACGCACATGACCATGCAGAAATGACGGCGTATGACGGCGCATTTACATGGTTTTTCGGTACGCACGCGAAACAGCTAGTAGCTACTGGGCTATTACCAAAACGTCCAGAACGCGCCGTCATACGCCGTCATCGATGGTGTAGGCCCAGCCACAGGGCACGGAGTACCGGGCACACCATCCGAAAAACCGCCGCTGCCGGATCTGTAAGGCCCGCCCAGCCGGTGCCCGGTACTACCCCATCCCCCAGCCATGCGCTGGCCGCCTGCGGCCGCTGGCGCGGCCGCGTAACTGGCGAGTTACCCACAGGCACGGCCCCGCCAAAGTTATACACAGGGGACATTCGCCGACTGGGCGATTCCATTGCAGCTTTTCGGCCCCATTCTATGGGGGCACCGAACAAACGAGGGCACGACCATGGCTAAGCGAGAAGAGTTAGATAAAGACCTGCATTGCCCGGACTGCGGCAAGAAGGGGACACTCACGTGGTCCGAGAACGAAAACCCGATGCACGCCGGGGCGCGAAACGACCCTCAGATTGTCTCGATATCCGAGGGCTTTGTTACCGGCCCGGAACGGGGTCATGACAGGCTGCCCGTCATCGAGTGCAGGAAGTGTGGAACAAGCGTGGGCTGAGCCTCACACCTGTCCCTTGATACTCCCTGCCCCGCGCAGCCGCAGACCCTGCCACGACCGGTTTCCGCGCCGGTCCTTGACGGGCTTGTAGCCGTCGCCCTGGAGCCGTAGACCGAGCGCTTTCTTCGACATGGCGCGTTCGCCGTTCTCGGCACACCAGTCCACGTAACGCAGATACAGCACCGACGCGGCGAGCGTGTGGAGTTTGCCCTGTTCGCACTCGTCCGAAAGGAACTCGCCTAAAACGTCGCTCTCGGTGCGGTACTCCTTCGTCGCCTCGGCCACGATCTTCGGCAGCACCAGCCTGCAATTGTTCTCGTGGAACTGGCGTGCGCCCTCCACTGCCCAGCGCAGAATACCGGGTGCCTCGGCGCGCAGCTTGTCGGTTAGACCTGTGTCGCGCTCCTCGGCGGGGATAACCTCGTTGAAAGGCACCAGCAGCAGGCGACGCCAGATTCCTTCGTCCACACCGCGCACGATGGGCTTGTGATTCGTCATTAGAGCGAAGCTGTGCGTCGGCTTGAACGTGTAGAAGTCCTCGCGCATACGCCGCGCCAGAATCGCGTCGGAACCAGTGAGCGCCTTAATTCGCTCTTCGTCCAGCCTGCCGCCTTCACTAGTTTCTGCTGCGATCACGAAACGCTTTCCCTGTAGGGAGGCCAGTTCCGTCGGGTGGCGGTCGCCGTACCTCGTCACAAGTAGATTGGGCGGCGCGGCCATGGCGTACTCACCCATGGCGTACGACAGCGCGGACACCAGCGTGGATTTGCCATTCGCGCCCACGCCGTAAAGCACGCTGAGGAACGGAGGGTCGGTAAGCCCCGTCAGCCAGTAACCGGCCAACTGCTGCACGAAGGGAATCAGGTCGGGGTTACCGCGAAAGATGCGTTGAAGAAACTTCGACCACGTTGGGGCGGTGGCAGCCGGATCAAACTCGATTCCGGTCGATTTGGTGATGAAAAGCGATGATTCGGATGGCACCAGCTTGCCTACTCGCAGGTTTACCGCGCCGTTAGGGCAGCCCAGCAACCACGGGTCGGCATCGAGCGCATCCGGCTCGACGCGTAGCAGCGGCTCGGCAGCCTTTAGGGCGGCGTCGATCTTGTTCACGTTCTCGGCCTGCCCTGCGAACTTGAACAGCTTTTCGGCAAGCTCCTGCTCTCGATCGGACTCGGCCCGGTCAGACACCGTTGCCGCGCGCTGCATCGTCGCGCCAGCTTCGGCAAGAATTACGCGGCCCAACTTGCCGGTCAGGCGGCGGGCCTCCAACGCATCCGCTTTCCAACGGGCACCGTCGTAGGCGTGCCAGCCGACACCGGGCGCGAATAGCAACGAGTCACCGAAGTGCCGCACCAGCCTATGCGCGTTAGCCGTGTCGCTGAGCATCGATGCGGGACCATCATCTAGCAGCATCCTCGGCGGGGACTGCGAAATCTTCTCTAACGCCTTGGCAATGGCATGTTCCTTTTCCTTGCGAAACATCGCGCTCTCTCGGAATAGGCGCTCCACCTGCACGACGTTTCCGCAGGCATCCCACAGCATCCCCATGTATGCAAAGTCAGCCTCCGAGCGCGACGGATAACCCGTGGTGTCGCCAGAACTCAACGCCTGAAAGCGCTCTCCCCTTGAAATGCTCTCACTGGCGCGCTGCAGGACGACGTTATCGGGCTCATCCACATCCTGCGTGGCAATCGCTTTGCCCTTCTGCCGTTTCTTCGGGCGAAGCTTGTCGGCGATGCTGGCAACCCGTGTGGAGCGCTCGGCGATCTTCTTCGGCTTAACTTGCACGTCGCCGGTAAAGGTCATGAAGTGCGCATCCGCGTAGATTTCTACATGCGGCGTTTTTAACGGAGTGCCGAGTTCCGCCTTAACTACGATGTGCGCGCCCCGACCGCTGCGGCTCCGTTCGGTGTAGCTATCCAACTGTTCGATGATCTCGGCGAACATGTCGAGCGTGGCTTCATCCGCTGGCTTGTCGGCCTTGTCGTCCAAG
>DATLHT010000015.1:0-2511 GCA_035539795.1 Burkholderiaceae bacterium | reverse complement strand
GCTTATAGCTGGCAAAATCGTGTCCGGTGCGCATCCGCAGCTGCGTGAAAATATCGCGCAGCGCCTGCTCGGCTGGTTCATCGCGCTCGATGGCCGAAGCCGGGATCATCACCGTCTTGCGATGCCGGTCATACGAGACGATCCGCGAAGGGATCTGCGACACCGGCAGTATTTGATCGACCAGATGGGTTGCAATGCAGTTCCGCGGCATATCGCCATGCTCGGCTTCGCCAGGATCCTGCACGAGGCATAAGCCGCCATTCTCCTTGACGCGCTTCATCCCCATCGAGCCGTCGGCACCTGTCCCCGACAGTACCACGCTGACGGCGCGCATCCGATGAGAATCGGCCAGTGTCCGGAAAAAGATATCGATCGGAGCGCGCCGTTCTTCGATGCGCGTAATCTCCGAGACGGACAAGTGACCGTCATTCATCGCCAGGCTGCGATTGGGCGACACCACGTAAATATGGTTCGGGCGCACCCGGTCCCGATCGCGTACCTGCGTGACAGGAATCCGCGTCGCCGTCTGCAGCACTTGAGCTAAATGACTTTCGTAGTCGGGCGAGAGATGCAGCACGACTACAAACGCCATACCACAGTCTGCAGGAGTATGTGCGAAAAAATCCTTCAGCGCCGCCACGCCCCCCGCCGAGGCACCGATGCCGACAATGAGAAAGTCTTCGTCTGGCGGGGTTTGCGTCGCTGGGTCGATGAACAAATCGCGCTCACCTTGGTCATCGATCATGGCAGTTCCTAAAGGTCATGATCCATTGCGAGGCTGAAGCTGCAGTTCACGCTACGAAGGCTACCTAGAATATAGCAGTAGTGCTTGTAGAGCGTTACTGCTTGCGCGCCTGTTTTGGTGGCACGCGGAGGTAATCGGAATAGGACACTTCCATGCCGAAGAACATCATCGTCATTGGAGCCTCGACGGGTGGCATTGAGGCATTACGCACATTAGTCGCTGGGTTGCCACGGGATCTGGCGGCGTCTGTCTTTGTCGTCATCCATATTGCAGCCGAGTCGCCTGGCGTGCTTGCGGATATCCTCGACCGCGCTAGCCCGCTGAGCGCGGTTGCCGTGAAGTCCCGCATGCGCCTCGAGCCAGCGCGTATTTACGTTGCGGCGCCCGACCGGCATCTCATCATCGAGCCGGGATTCGTCCAGGCCACGCAGGGCCCGAAGGAAAACCGTTTCCGGCCCGCAATCGATCCGCTCTTCCGCTCGGCAGCTCAAGTCTATGGTCCGCGCGCCATCGGCGTGATCCTGACCGGAGGACTCGACGATGGCACCGCTGGCCTCTGGACGATTAAGCAGCTGGGCGGGACAGCGATCGTGCAAGATCCCGCTGATGCCTTTATGGATTCCATGCCGCGCAACGCGCTGCAGTATGTGCGCGTCGATTACTGTGTGCCGCTCAGTCAAATGGCTTCCTTGCTCGTGCGGCTAGTCAACGAGCAGGATGATGCACGAGAGGCAATCATGGTACCGGATGAAGTGAAGATCGAGGTCGACATCGCTAAAGAAGACCGGGCACTGCACGCAGGCGTCCTGACGCTGGGAGAACCGTCGAACTACACGTGTCCGGAATGTCATGGAGTGCTGTTGCAACTGAAGGAAGGGGGCCGTATTCGCTTCCGCTGTCACACGGGCCACGCCTATGCGGCCGAAAGTTTGCTGGCAGAGATTAGCACTGCGATTGAAGACAGTCTGTGGAACGCCGTGCGCACGATCGAGGAGAGCGGCATGCTGCTGCGCCACCTGGCGCAGCACCTGATCGACGTTCAGCAACACGACCTGGCGAACAGTTTCATAAGCCGAGCGGCCGAAACGGACCACCGCATCAACATCGTGCGTAAGGCGATGAAAGAACAATCGCCGCCTGGCGAACCATCGCGCGATGCCGAGAATCGCGCCGAGACCCCTGGAGGTCCGGCCGCTGCCGCCAAGCGCTTGACCTAGCGCCAGTTTGCCGACTTCCAGCGAGGCACCAGTCTCATTTCGCGCGGCGGCCGGGTTATATTAAGACAGGCTTAGCTGGCTGCCGCATCGGTTGCCATGACGGCAAACCAAGAATGCCAGCTGCAGCGCGAGGTCTCATGCGAACGAATTTCCTGCCCCTGGTCGCGGCCCTGCTTGGCATCGGCCTGGTAACTAGCGCTGCAGGCGCGGCGAAACCGCCGAGCGCCGCGCAGCTTGAATTCTTCGAAACATCGATCCGTCCGGTGCTGATCGAGCAATGCTACTCATGCCACAACTCGGCCAAAAAGGCGGAAGGTGGCCTGGCGCTCGATGACCGCGCGTCGCTGCTCAAAGGAGGCGACAGCGGCCAGATGGTTGTGCCTGGCAAGCCAGGTGAGAGCCGCTTGCTGGCGATCTTGCGGCACGAAGTGGAAGGTCTAGAGATGCCCCAGGACGGCGGCAAGCTCGATGAGCGCACGATCGCGAACTTCGAAAAGTGGGTCGCCATGGGCGCGCCTGACCCGCGCGATAAGCCACCGACAGTGGCCG
>DATLHT010000014.1:0-7623 GCA_035539795.1 Burkholderiaceae bacterium | reverse complement strand
TGATGAAGCACAGCAGCATCACGGTCGCGGGCACGAACAGCCACGCAAACCGTCCCAGGTTGCCCCCGAGCAGCCCAAACAGGATCAGCATCCCGGCTTCGAGCATCAGCGGAAAGGCGAACTCGCTTTGCAGGTCACGCCGCCGGCCCCAGTTCACCAGCACCGCGCTGGTGGCCGCGCCCGCGATGAAGCACAGTAGCGCCCCCAGGCCCGCCAGAAAAAATACCGCTTGCCCCAAGGCCAGTGCATCGGCCATGGACGACACGATGCCGGTCATGTGGGAGGTGTACTGCTGAACGGCAAGGAATCCGCCGGCATTGATTGCGCCGGCAATGAACGCCAGATAGCACGCCAGCTGGCGATTGGCTTTGCGGGTCCGCTCACGCCCGGTCAGGCGTCGCAGATAGGGTATCGGCATGGAACAGTCACGGAAACGGAAACTGTGGATACGGATGAGTGTAACCGGCTTGACCGCGCCGGGCCAATGTCTCGCAGGCGGGGGCCGCCTGCGGGACCGGGCTGGCCGCGCAAGAATGGTCTACTCTGATCAGACGTCCCGTGCCCCACACCTGGAGAGCGATGCGCCATGGCTCCGCCTTCCGACCTGCGGCTCCAGACCGGTATGCCAGCGTGTGCGGCTCTCCCCCTGCTCGCTGCGCCGTTGCTCGATGAAGCGGTACATTGCGCCGAGCGCGCGGCCGAGAACGGCGACCCGGAACTGATCCACCGCTTCCGCGTCAGTCTGCGGCAATTGCGCAGCCTGTTGTGGGCCTATGCGCCGGTGCTGCCCGACGGCGCAGCGGCGCTGTGGCGTACCCGCCTCGGCGCGCTGGCGAATGTCGCCGGCACCGCGCGGGAATGGTCGGTACTGGCGACAGAACTGGCGCCCGCCATGGTTCCCCACGACCCCGCGCGGGCGCGCGCCGTTCTCGACAGATTCGAAGAGCAGGCGGAACGGGCGACGGATGCGTGCCGGCAGGCATTGGTGGCGGCTGAACCCGCGTCGGTATTGTCACAATTGCGCGCGACACTCGCGGTGTGGAGCGCCACGCCAGCGCCATCGCCACCGCTCGGCGCATTCGCCACCGCCCGCCTGCGCGACGCGTACCGGATCCTGCGCAAGCGCGCTGCTGCTCCGCAGACCACGGCAGGCGCACTGCACCGGACGCGCATCGCGGTCAAGCGCGTGCATTACCTCACCATGTTGTTCGCACCGGTGCTTGCCAGGCCCGCGGAGCGGCGGGTACAGTCCTTCAAGCGGCTGCAACTGCACCTGGGCCGGGCCAACGATACCGCGACCGCCATCGCGCTGCTGCGCCAGACCATACCGCCACTGGCCGGCCATCGCCTGCAGAGGCGGATGGAGCGCCAGCTGTCACGTCTTCATGCGCGTAACGAAACGAAGGCCCGGCACACGCTGGCACACATCCGGAAACACTTGAAGCTGTAACCACGCCCTTCGCCGATGGACATTTTTACCTGGAACATTGCGGTTGCCCTCGGGATCGGACTGCTGATCGGCATCGAACGGGAACGCAGCGATGCGGAACAGCACTTCGCCGCATTCGCCGGGATCCGCACCTTCACGCTGACGGCATTGCTGGGGGCACTGGCGTCAAGCCTGGGCAGCACCGCGTTGCTGGTTGCCGCAGTCCTCGCCGTGGCGGTACTGGTCGCCATCTCGTATCACCGTTCCAGCGCCAGCGATCCTGGCGGCACCACGGAAATTGCCCTGCTGGTCACCTTGCTGTGCGGTGCCATGGCGATCGAACGGCCGGCGCTGGCAGCCGGCATCGGCACGGTGGTCGCGGTGCTGCTCCACCTCAAGCCGGTGCTGCACCAGACGGTGCGCACGGCCATGACCCGCAGCGAACTGACGGACGGCCTGCTGCTGGCGGCCGCGGCACTCGTCATATGGCCTTTGCTGCCCGACCGGCAAATGGGACCCTACGATGCGTGGAATCCCCATGTGCTATGGCTGGTGGTGCTGCTGTTCATGGCGATGAGTGCCGCAGGACATCTCGCGGTCCGCCTGCTGGGCCAGCGCTACGGCTTGCCGGTGGCGGGACTGTTCGGCGGATTCGTCAGCAGTACCGGGACCATCGCCAGCCTCGCCGGCCGTGGCGCGCAACCGCAGTGGCGCCATGCCGCGATCGCCGGTGCGCTGCTCTCTACCGTCGCCACCTACCTGCAGATGATGTTCTTGCTGGGGGCGACCAGTCCGGCGTTGCTGAAGCATGCAGCGCTGCCGCTCGGCGCCGGCCTCCTCGTCGTCGCGCTGTGCGGCGCGTTCCATACCTGGCGTGCGATGCACAACACCTCGGCAAATCATGGCGAGGACCCGCCCGGACGGATGTTCGACTGGCGCATCGGCCTTACCTTCGCACTGATCACCTCCGTGTTGCAGGTGATCACGCTCGCCGTCAACCAAATGTTCGGCCAGCAAGGTGTGACTGCCGCAGCTCTGCTCGGCGGACTCGCGGACGCGCACGCCACTGCAGTATCCATTGGTTCCATGACCGCCGCCGGGAAGATGGCCGCCGCTGATGGACTATTACCTATACTGGCTGCGCTGACCAGCAACGCCGCCAGCAAGATCGTCGTGGCCTTGGCTGGCGGTAGCCGGTTCGCCTGGCCGGTGGCGCTCGGCGTGGTGTTGTCGACCGCCGCCTCGTGGGCGGTACTCTGGCTGACCGTATAAGGGCGCGGATTATCCGGCTTCGCAGAATGCCATCGTGTACGGTGCGATATGGGAGTCAGGCCTCGCCCGGGCCCGCCATGATATCGGCGCAGACCGCCGCCGTGATCTCGAAGGATTTCATCCGCGCCCCATGATCATAGATCTGGGCAGTCAGCATCAGCTCGTCTGCCTGCGTCTGCGCGATGAAGGCTGCCAGCCCCCGGCGCACGGTATCGGGCGAACCCGCCACGCTGCATGCCAATGCGCGCTCGACATTGAGGCGTTCGGCCGGCGACCAGATGGCGTCCATGTCGTCGACCGGCGGTGGCAGCTGTCCCGGCGTGCCGCGCCGCAGGTTGAGGAACTGCTGCTGCAGCGACGTGGCGAGACGCCGCCCCTCTTCATCCGTCTCGGCGGCGAACACGCTGGCCGCCACCATCACATGCGGCTTGGCGAGCGTCTCGGACGGACGGAAATTGGCGCGATACAGGCTGATGGCGGTCATCAGTTGATCGGGCGCGAAATGCGAGGCGAAAGCAAACGGCAAGCCCATCATCGCCGCCAGTTGCGCACCGAACAGGCTCGAGCCAAGCAGCCATAACGGCACCTCCAGTCCTTCGCCGGGAATCGCTCGAATCATCTGCCCCGGCCGGGCGGGGCGGAAGTATTGCTGCAGTTCCGCCACGTCTTCCGGAAACCGGTCGCTGGCATGCAGGACGTCGCGCCGCAGCGCGCGCGCCGTGGTCTGGTCAGTGCCCGGCGCGCGGCCCAGCCCGAGGTCGATGCGCCCCGGGTAGAGCGAGGCCAGTGTGCCAAACTGCTCAGCGATGACGAGGGGTGAATGGTTCGGCAGCATAATGCCGCCGGCGCCGACCCGGATGGTACGGGTGCCGCCCGCCACGTGCCCGATCACCACAGCCGTCGCGGCACTGGCGATGCCTGGCATATTGTGGTGCTCAGCCAGCCAGTAGCGCCGATAGCCGAGGCGCTCCGCCAGCCGGGCCAGCTCGAGCGTGTTGCGGAAAGCGGCGGCGGCATCGCTGCCTTGCGTGATGGGGGACAGGTCGAGGACCGAGAACGGGATCATGAATCGTCTGCACGTCTGTGAAGGGAGCGGGGACATCTTCACATACTTTGAAAGGCTCCGTGCAGCGTGGGGTTTTACCGGGGCGGCGAGGGGCGGCCAGTCCTTCAGGGCGGCGACGTGCGCCGCAAAGGCCCGCGGCCCGATACGGACGCGTCCGTTGTTCGCGCCCTGGCGGCGTCAGCGTACGGCCTAGGCTGACTGGGCCACCGTTGGTCGCGTATCATGCGCGCATGCACGCGCTGTTCCAGATTCCCCTCCACGAAATCGAGATCACCGCCATCCGGGCGCAGGGTGCGGGCGGGCAGAACGTCAACAAGGTATCGAGCGCCGTGCACCTGCGCTACGACATCCGTGCCTCGTCACTACCAGAGGATCACAAGCAGCGTCTGCTGGCACTGCATGATCATCGCATCACGCGCGAAGGCGTGATCGTTATCAAGGCACAGGCGCACCGGAGCCAGGAACTGAACCGGGAAGAAGCGCTGCAGCGCCTGCACGCGCTGGTGGACAGCGTGGCCCGGCCGCCGCGCGTGCGCCGGCCCACGCGCCCGACGCTGGCGTCACGCACGCGGCGGCTCGAGGCCAAGAACCAGCGTGGCACGATCAAGGCCTTGCGGGGCAAGGTACTGGATTGAAGCGGCGGCTCAATCGGACACACCGGGGGCGACGCAGGTTGGCACCTTCACAGCCATGCACTATGCTGAAGTTCCTCATCCCTTCTCAAGGAGTCAGCATGCGTCATGTCCTATCCCGCGCAGTTTCATGGTCGGCCGCCGCAGCATTGCTCGGCGCCAGCGGCCTTGCCCTGGCGCACAACTGCCCGAACGAGATGAAGGCCATCGATGCCAAGCTGGCCACCAATCCGACCCTGTCGGCGGACAATGCCGCCAAGGTAAAAAAACTCCGCGCCGATGGCCAGGCACAGCACAAGGCCGGCGATCACGATGCGTCGATGAAATCGCTGGGCGAGGCGAAGAAACTGCTCGGCATCTGACCGATCATTGCGCGCCATGAAAAACGGGCCACCCTGGGTGGCCCGTTTGCTTGCTTGCCGCCATGCGTGGTCGTGCACTACCGCATGTACCATCGCACGTGCCACCGCACGTACCGCATCATGGCGCCCAGTGTTCGCGCGGCTTCTCGCAGTTGATCATCCACGGAATGCCGAAGCGGTCGACCACCATGCCGAAACGCTGCGCCCAGAAGGTTTCGGCGAGCGGCATCTGCACCGTGCCCTGCTCGGCCAGCGCATTGAATACACGTTCGGCTTCCTCGGGCGACTCGATGCCCAGCGTCACGTTCATGCCCTGCGGCCGTTCGTAGTTGCTGGGCGCATCCGAGGCCATCAGCACGCTGTCGCCAATGCGCAACTGCGCGTGCGCGATCAGGTCGCGCATCTCAGGCGGGGCTTGGTCGGCCATCGGCGTGCCACTGAAAGGCAGCATCATGACGATGTCGGTTTTCAGGACCTTGGCGTAGAACGCCAACGCCTCTTTGCAATTGCCATTGAAATTCAGGTACGGGTTCAGCTGCATCATGCTCTCCTTGAACAAGGGCCCGTCAGCATGCCAGCGCGCGCTGCCCCGCAGTGGCGTGCGTCATCGCACGCTGCCGGCACCGGCGGTCAAGTCCCGGCGTCGGCCTGCAGCAGGGTCTCCAGGCAATGCTCACGGATTCCGTAGAACGCCTTCACTTCCTCGATCTGTGCCAGCACCGGCGCGGCATCTTGAGGCCGGGCGCGGCGCACCGCAAGAATCATCTTGTTCTTGCTGGTGTGCTCGAGCGACACGAACTCGAACACCTGGGCATCATACCCCTGCGCTTCCAGCAGCAACACGCGCAGGCTGTCGGTGATCATCTCGGCTTCCTGGCCCAGATGGACACCATGCCGCAGCACCGCGCGGATGGGGTGTGGCGACAGCAACTGCGGGCGGATTTCCTTATGGCAGCACGGTGCGCACATGATGATTTCAGCGCCGGCGCGGATGCCCATGTGAATCGCGAAATCGGTCGCCACATCGCAAGCGTGCAAGGCAATCATCACATCGATCGCTTGCGGCGCGAACTGTCGCACGTCGCCCTGGCGGAATGTCAGGCCCGGATGCTCGAGCCGGGCAGCGGCAGCATTGCACAGGTTGGTCAGCGCCTCGCGCAGCTCGACCCCCATGACCTGCGCCGACCGGCCGAGCCCGGCGGACAGATAGTCGTGTACCGCGAAGGTGAGATAGCCCTTGCCCGAGCCGAAATCCACGACACGCACCTCGGCAGCCTCGCGCAACCGCGACGCCATCAGCGCACGCTCGAAGATTTCAATGAACCGGTTGATCTGCTTCCACTTGCGCGCCATTGCCGGCACCAGTCGATGGTCGGCCGTGGTCACGCCGAGGTCGACGAGGAAGGGGCGTTCAAGTGTCAGCATGCGATGCTTGGCGCGATTGTGCGCGCCATCGGCCGGTGCGGCCTCGGACACGGCGGAAAGGGCCCCTGCCTGCGGGCCGGCTGCGCTGGATGCGGGCTCCGCGGCCGTCGTCAGCCGCCCCACGCGCAGCGTGCTCTTGCCCTTCTTGCCATAGGCCAACTGCAGTTCGGCGGTCCCGGCCTGCAAATGAAGGTTGCGGAAAGAGACACCGGCAAGGGCCTGCACCGCCTCGATCGCCTCGGCCACCGGGAGATTCTTGGTGATGTCACGCGTCGTGTAACGGTAAACAAACGACAGATGCGGCTGGCCGCGTAGCGTGACGGCGCGCACCAGCACGCGCTCCAGTCCCTCCTCGTCTCCCGCATAACGCCCGAGCACCAGCTTGGCGAAGCTGCCGTCGTCGAGGCTGGCCGCCAGGCGGGCAAAAAACCGCGCGGGTGCGTCGCTGGGTGCCGCGCTGGCGGGAGCCGCAGACGGTGCAGCAGAAGAAGAAGCGAACTGAACCACGAAAACCCTTTGGTCGAACGAAGTGGCGCGAGCATGGCGGGCGCCGGAAAATCCCGGGGGACGGCATTGACGTACCGTTTATCGTACATTGCCGACCGCAAATGTGCGCGATAAACATCACGCCATGACCTTTCGGCGCGTGCGACACGCCGAGCCCGCATGGTACCGCGTCCGGCGCCGCTGCGCGCTGTCCCGACATTCGGTAAACTGGCAGGCTTTCGTCCACCCGCCGGGCCTGCTCGCGTGAAACTCTTGACCCGCCTTTTCGCCCCTGTCGCCTCGCTGGCCGCACGCCGCCATGCCGAGATGCTGCGCATCATGCTGGGAGCAATGCTCGGGCTGCTGATCACCGGTTTCACCACGCACTGGATGTTCGGGCCCTCGCACACACCGCTGCTGCTCGCGCCGATCGGCGCCTCCGCGGTGCTGCTGTTCGGCCTGCCCGCGAGCCCGCTGGCGCAGCCGTGGTCCATCCTCGGCGGCAATCTGTTCGCCGGCCTGATCGGCGTGTTCGTGCACAGCCTCTGGCCGGCCGACCCGTTGCTCGCGGCCCCGGTGGCGCTGATGGCGACGTTGTGCGTTACCACCCTGCTGCGCTGCGTGCATCCGCCCTCGGGCGCGGTAGCCGTGAGCGTGATCCTCGGGGGACCCGAAATCCACCAGCTCGGCTACTGGTTCATCGTCAACCCGCTGATGATCAACTCGGCACTGCTGCTGATCACCGCAGTGATCTACAACAACCTGACCGGACATCGCTATCCCGCCGCCGCGCGACCGCAACATGTGAACGTGCACGACACGCGCGATCCGGTGCCGACCGACCGCGCCGGCTATCTGCCGGAAGACCTGGAGGCGGCGCTGAACGAGCATGAAGGGATGCTCGCGGTGGGTCCGGAAGAACTGGACCAGCTGCTGCGCCGCGTCGAGCAG
>DATLHT010000013.1:0-5679 GCA_035539795.1 Burkholderiaceae bacterium | reverse complement strand
GGCGGGACATGCGGGAACCTCCGTAGGCGGCCGAATGGACGGTTGACCGGCGCGGCACATGGGTGCAGCACATTCTGGACCGCTGCATGTGTCAATACCTGTGCGCTTCGGGGGCGACGCCTGTGCGATCCGGACGCTGTTGCTCGGCCGTCTCGGGGTGCACGCGCGGGTGTTCCGGGCATCGCAGCGCACGCGTTTCATGTGCGGATCGCCCCTAGCGTAGCGAAGTCTGCCGATGGGGACAAGCAGGCACCGGCGCATGTCGTTGTGCCAGCGACGGCCAGCAACTTGCTATCATGTGCGGTTACCGCGATTGATTCGCACCGATTCGACCCAAAAGATACGATTTATGAGCACCCCAGGCTTTATCCTGACGCTGTCGTGCCCCGACCGTCCCGGCATCGTGCATGCGGTTTCCGGACTGCTGTTCGAGCAGCAGTGCAATATTCTCGATTCGGCCCAGTACGGCGACGCCTTCACCAACCGCTTTTTCATGCGCGTGCATTTCGGCGCCGGTCAGTCCACCGGCCTGGAAGCGCTGCAGGCGGCATTTGCGCCCGTGGGCGAACGCTTTGGCATGGACTGGAACATCTTCGATGCAGGTGTGCGGCCGCGCGTGCTGATCATGGTGTCGAAGATCGGCCACTGCCTGAACGACCTGCTGTTCCGCGCCAAGTCGGGAGGCCTGCCAGTGGATGTGGCTGCCATCGTCTCGAACCATCGCGATTTCTACCAGCTGGCGGCTTCGTATGATGTGCCGTTCCTGCATTTTCCGCTGCTCGGCGCCACGCCCGAGCAGAAGGCGCAGCAGGAGGCCAAGGTGTGGGAAGTGGTGCAGGAGCAGAGCATCGATCTGGTGGTGCTGGCGCGCTACATGCAGGTGCTGTCGGATGATCTGTGCCGCAAGCTGGCCGGCCGCGCCATCAATATCCACCATTCCTTCCTGCCCAGCTTCAAGGGTGCCAAGCCGTACTACCAGGCCCATGACCGTGGCGTGAAGCTAATCGGTGCGACGGCCCACTACGTCACGGCGGAACTGGACGAAGGCCCGATCATCGAGCAGGACGTGGCGCGCGTCGACCACGGCATGGATCCAGACCAGCTCACCTCGATGGGCCGTGACGTGGAATGCGTGACACTCGCCCGCGCGGTGCGCTGGCATGCCGAGCATCGCATTCTCCTGAACGGCCACAAGACCGTCGTCTTCCGGTAAGCGGCTTCAGGGCGCCGGCTCGAGTGGTTCGCCGAACAGGCCGAGCTGCGCGGCGTCTCCCGCTTCCGCTTCCACCAGCCGCACGCCTGCGCCTAGCAGGCGCACCGGGCGGCGATGCCGCTGCCAGCCGGTTTCCAGCAGTTCGCCGAACACCGCCGGCTCGACTTCGCCATGTACGGTTTCCACCGTGGTCTGGCGGAAGTTGTCGAACTTGATCTTCACAAATGCCTTGTGCACCAGTGGCCCCGCCGCTGCGCGGTCGATGCGCTGTGTCAACAGTGGCAGCAGCTCGGCCAGTGCCGCCTGGCAGGCTTCGGGTGTGGTCAGATCGACGTCGTAGGTGGTTTCCACGCTGATCGACTTGCGAGGCTGGTCTGGTGAGACCGGGCGTTCGTCCTCGCCGCGGCACTGGCTGTACAGGCGCAGGCCGAAGGCGCCGAAGGTCTGCTGCAGGTCCACCTTGCTCCAGCTGCGCAGGTCCCCGCAGGTTTCTACACCCAGCCGTTCGAGGCGCGCCGCCGTCACGCGGCCGACGCCGTGCAGCTTGCCGACCGGCAGGGTGGCGACGAAGGCATCCGCATCCTGGGGGCGTACCACATGCAATCCGTCCGGCTTGTTCCAGTCGCTGGCGATCTTGGCGATGAACTTGTTCGGACCGACGCCCGCAGATGCGGTAATACCGACTTCCTGCCGGATACGTGTGCGGATTTCCTCTGCCATCAGCGTGGCGCTGCCGCGGCAATGCGAACTGTCGGTGACATCCAGATACGCTTCATCGAGCGACAGTGGCTGCACCAGCGGCGTGTAGTCGCGGTAGATGGCGAGAATGGTGCGTGAGGCTGCGCGGTACTTGTCCATGGATGGGGGCAGGATCAGCAGATCAGGACAGCGTTGCACCGCCTGGGCCGAAGACATTGCCGAACGTACGCCGTAGCGGCGGGCGATGTAATTGCAGGTGGCGATCACGCCGCGCCGGTCGGGCTGGCCACCCACTGCTATTGGACGATCGGCGAGCGCAGGATTGTCACGCATTTCGACGGCAGCATAGAAGCAGTCGCAATCGCAATGGATGATTTTCCGGGTACGCTGCACTTCGCGGTTCACGTCGCCGCCCACATCAAGATTCACATCACGCCTGACATCAGGGTCTCTGATACAGGTGTTTTTACCGGCACGCTGCGTCAGAACTCACATCGTACGGCCGTGCCTGCCGGTGTAGTTCAAGGCCAGCATGATGCCCATCCACGCCAGGATGAAACGCCCCTCGGAGAAGGTGGAAAAATGCGAGCTGGTCAGGCTCGTGGCGCACCACGCTGCGGTGACCGCAAGACCGAGCGCCCGGTAGGGCTGTGGCACCTGCCGGATCGGCGCGGCCACGAGGATGGCGAACAGCAGCAGCAACCCGGCGATCCCCTGTTCGACCCAGATCTTCAGATACTGGTTGTGCGGATCGGCCACGTCCACCGCCTGCCAGCCCTGTTTGTCCTTGACCAGTTCGTGATAGGCGGTCTTGAAACTGCCTGTACCGTAGCCCGCCAGCGGACGCGCTTCCAGCAACCTCAGCGTATGCTGCAGCATCACGACGCGGATACCCATGGAGGTCAGTTGTGGGGACTCCCGGTACGTTTCCATCTCGTGGACACCCTGCATGATGCGGTCGCGCGTCGCGGGAATGGTGGCAAGCGCCGCGCATACCGCGACGAACAGCGCAGCGGCCAGCAGAAACTGGCGCAGCCCGAGCGGCGAGCGTGTCCACGTCATCGGCAAGGCCGCCGCCAGCACGAGCAGTACCACATAGCCGCTGCGTCCCGGCGTGACCAAGGCGATATTCAGCAGCAGTCCAGCCAGTCCGATCAGCAGTGCCAGGCGCAGGCGCCGGTCCATGCTGTACCACCCTTCGCGCAGCAGAATCACAATGCAGAAGCTTGCGACTGCGAACATGATGCCTTGCGTGGCATGGTTGCGGATGGCGATGCCGATATCGAGCTTGTGCAGATGAACGCCAAGTTCCCACGAGATGAATGACGCGACCATGCAGGCCAGCACCGCGCCTACGAGCCAGTGGACCATGCGTGCCTTCCATGCATTGTCGTCGAACAGCGCGGCGCCGAGCGGCAGCAGCAGGATCTTGCGCCAGCCGATGACGGCCTGCCAGGCATCGGCTGGTGGGGCGATGCTGTAGGTCGCGGCAATGGCAATCAGGAGTGCCAGGGCAATGGCTGCTGCGACCATCGGCTCGCGCGCCACCACGGCGAGCCGGCTGCGGATGTCGCGCGACACGAGCGCGACAGCGAACAACAGGCCCTCGAACAGATTGACCAGCGGTGGTGAAAACAGCAGCGCCAGCACGAGTGCGATCATCAGCACGCGTGCCAGCGTCACCGGATCGCGCAGGCCGCCGCGCGGCTGCACAAAGGCAGCCGGGATCATGACAGCCTCCAGCGTGCCAGCCATTCGCGCAGGCGACGGCGGCGGAACTTGTTCCAGCGGTATCGCAGCCGGTTGTACAGGTCCGAATGCTTGAGCCGGTTGCCATCCAGCGCGGTGGTGAACATCCCGGTCACGCTGCCTTGTTCCACCAGCGGCACGCGGCTCCAGTACTGGGCGATGCCCTGTTCAAGGTCGATCCGGTTCTGCAGGTGGTCGGCCGGCAGGTCGATGAGATGAGTATCCAGCCACGCTAGCCGTTGTGCCATGGCATGTGCATCCACGACATAGCCCTCGGCGGTGGGTATGGGCATTGGGAATAGCGGCGCGGATTCGCGAAAAAACGCGTCTGGCAGCTTCGCATCGGCCCCACCGAGGAAGATCAGGTAACCGGGCGGCAGGCGATCGGCTGCCTGCAGCACCGTGGCCAGGCCAGAAGCGAAACCCGGTACGAGCAGCACGTCGTCCTCAAAGACCAGGATACGCCGGTGTCCGTGAGCCGCGCCATCGCGCCAGGCGGCAATATGCTTCAGCACCAACGATTGGTGCGGCGGGCGCAGCTTGTCCGGGACGAAGCACGCGCGCTGGGCGTCAGTCAGGTCAGGAACATCATGGTCGAAGATGAACTGGAAAGCGATACCGTGACGATGCAGTTCGCCTTGAATGTGGGCAATCCGGTCGGTGTAGGTCTTGACGGTCAGGACGTACACCGCGTCCACCAGTTGGTTGACTTGCGGCAATTGGTGCGCTTCCTCTGCATGGAATCAGGCGTAACTATACCCGACCCCAACCCGACCCGGCGCCTGAGCCAGATCATGCCCCCTGCGGATGCTTGTACCTGTTGTAGCCCCAAAGATACTGGCTGGGGACGAGCGCGATCATGTCTTCCATGGCTTTGTTCAGAAGCGTAGTCGCTTCCGTCGGGTCTTGCGGCAACGGTGTGGAGATTTCGCGCATGAGCCCGCGATAGCCCTTGCCGTGCGGCAGACGCTCCATGCCCAGCAGCAGGATTGGCGCGCCGCTCAGGCGTTGCAAGCCATGTAGTAGCGTCATGGTGTAGGCTGGCCGGCCGAAATAGGGCGCCCAAACGCCTTCGCCGCCTGGCGGCGTCTGGTCGGGCAGGATACCGATCATTTCGCCGTGCCGCAGGGCTTTCACCAGCATGCGCACGCCGCGCGGCTCGGCGGGTGCCATGGTGAGGTTCGGCCGCGTGCGGATTTTTTCCAGCCACGCCCTGAATTTCGGATTGTGAGGTGGCTTGTACAGCACCGTTGCCGGGTAGTGGCGGGTACAGGCGAAAGGCGTCGCCTCAAAGCAGCCGAGGTGCGGGGACATCAGGATCAGCCCCTTGCCCTGGGCATGTAACCGGTGCAGGGTGGGCCACATGCCTTCAAAAGGGTCAGGCAGGCCGGCCAGTGGATCCCGGCGGATCCAGAAGAAGGGTAACTCCAGGGCCATGCGGCCGGCAGCGCGCCCAGCCTCGAGAAAATCTTCTTCGGTCGCCTGTGGAAACGCATTCCGGTAGTTTTCCCGCAAGCGCTTCGTATAGCGACCGGGCCGGCGTACCACGATCATGCCGAGGAATCCGCCAATCGCTTGCAGCACCCGCAGGGGGAGCTGCGCTGCCAGCCAGGCAAGAAAGGTCATATGGTCTCATCGAGAGGCACCGCTGGCGCTGGGGGCGATCCCCGTACGCCAGCGCTGTGCCATGGTCAAGGTGAGAGTCTAGACCATGTGATGTCACCTAAGCCTTTTTTCGGGTTGGCAGAGGCGAACTTACTTGTACAGGACCGACGGCAGCCAGAGGCCAATCGCCGGGAACATATAAAGCAGGATCAGCGCGATGATCTGGATGCCCATGAACGGCATCATGCCCGCGAAGATCTGGTTCAGTGTGACATGCGGCGGTGCCACGCCCTTGAGGTAGAACGCCGACATGGCGACCGGCGGCGAGAGGAAGGCCGTCTGCAGGTTGATGGCGACCAACAGCCCGAAGAACAGCGGGTCGATATTGAAGTGTGCCAGCAGCGGGATGAAGA
>DATLHT010000012.1:0-3220 GCA_035539795.1 Burkholderiaceae bacterium | reverse complement strand
TGCAGGCATCATCGGACGCTGCAGGAATGGCATCTGGATTCCATCAGGGAGATGAGACATGCAGGAATACACCCATCAGCTGGAACTACGCGGCCGCTTCCGTCTGGTAGCGGTGACCCACGAGCCGGTGTACGCTCCCGGCGATGTGGTCGGCCATGCGGTCATCGTCGACGGTGGGGAACGTCTGACCGACCTGATGTCGTTGGCCGATGCGCGCCGGTACCTTGAGGAACTGGTGCGGGAAGAGGGCGTGGAGCCCGGGCTGGAGAATGAAGTCAACCTGCGGAGGAAGGCGTCGCAGCGACGCCGCCGCTAAGCCGTCGCGCCCTCGGGCGCATCATGGAGGATTCGGGTGTTGTCCAGTAAGAAGTATCTGCTCATCGCCATCATCACGCTGGCGACCCTGCTGCTTGGGTTCGTGCTTTCCGGTTACCTGACGCTGCTGCTGCTTGGTCTGGATACCAAGCTGCTCACCTGGAATACCTATTACCAGTATTTCCACGCCATCGGCCAGCCGCAGGTTGCCCCGTTCGTGGGCAAGATCAAATGGGCCGGCTACCTCGGCTTCGGCCTGCCGCTGCTGGTGCTGGCCATCGTCGGCCTGGTCGTGCTGCTGAAGAAGGACAAGCGCTCGCTGCACGGTGACGCGCGCTTTGCCACCAGCGCCGATCTGGCCAAGCATGGCATGTTCAAGAAGAGCGGCCAGAGCATCGTGGTCGGCAGCCATGGCGGCAAGCTGGTGCGGCTGGACGGCCAGCAATTCGTGATCCTGGCGGCCCCGACCCGTTCGGGCAAGGGCGTCGGCGTGGTCATCCCGAACCTGCTGGAGTACGGCGAATCGCTGGTGGTGCTGGACATCAAGCAGGAAAACTTCGACCTGACCAGTGGTTGGCGCGCCAGCCAGGGGCAGGAGATCTACCTGTTCAACCCCTTCGCCGAAGATCGCCGCACCCATCGCTGGAACCCGCTCAGCTATGTCTCCGACGACCCGGCGTTCCGAGTCTCGGACCTGATGAGCATCGGTGCGATGCTGTATCCGGATGGCTCGGAAGACCAGAAGTTCTGGATCAGCCAGGCGCGCAATGCCTTCATAGCCTTCACCCTGTACCTGTTCGAGAACTGGGATGACGAGCGCAGCAGCGGCTTCCCGGGCGGGCAGGGCACGCCGACCCTGGGTGCGGTCTACCGCCTGTCCTCCGGCGATGGCAGCGACCTGAAGAAGTTCCTCAAGGGCCTGTCCGAGCGCCCATTCCTCAGCAGCAACGCGCGCTCGGCATTCGCCAACATGCTGTCCCAGGCCGACGAGACCTTCGCCTCGATCCTGGGTACCTTCAAGGAACCGCTGAACCCCTGGATCAATCCGGTCCTGGACAAGGCCACCAGCACCAACGACTTCCTGCTCACCGACGTGCGCAAGAAGAAGATGACCATCTACATCGGCATCCAGCCCAACAAGCTGGCCGAAAGCCGATTGATCATCAACCTGTTCTTCAGCCAGTTGATCAACCTCAACACCAAGGAACTGCCCAAGTCCAATCCGGACCTGAAGTACCAGTGCCTGCTGTTGATGGACGAATTCACCTCGATCGGCAAGGTCGAAATCATCGCCTCCGCGGTGTCCTACATGGCCGGTTACAACGTGCGCCTGCTGCCGATCATCCAGAGCATGTCGCAGCTCGATGCCACCTATGGTCGTGAAGTCTCGCGCACGATCATCACCAACCATGCGCTGCAGATCCTGTACGCCCCGCGCGAACAGCAGGATGCCAACGACTATTCGGACATGCTGGGCTACACCACCATCCGCAAGAAGAACGTCACCCACGCACGTGAGAAGACCCATAGCTTCACCGAGGAGCGCCGCGCGCTGATGCTGCCGCAGGAGCTCAAGGCGATGGGGCCGGACAAGGAGGTCTTCCTGTACGAAGGCATTCCGCATCCCGTCAAATGCGACAAGATTCGCTACTACAAGGACCGCTATTTCACGTCACGACTACTGCCAAAGGTTGACGTGCCGATGCTTGATGTCTAAGTTGCAGACATGAAAGTGTGACGGATGCACGCATTCATTGAGGTGAATTAGTGAGGCACGTCAAAGAAACGCCATACGTTGGTCAAAATTCAGATTTGTCTGACATCGAATTGACGCGTATTTGTGCGACTCTATGCGTGGCTTGCGAATCTGTGTGATTCGTCATGCTTTCAGAGTGGCCAGGAGTTTCAGCCATGGGAACAGGGATGGTTCCGACGTTGGTGAGGGTGCGTGAGAGGGGCCTCGGATGAGGTTGCTTCACGCGACTTGGTTGGCAGCTTTCGAGCTGCAGGGGAACCGTGCCCATGTGCTGTTAAGCAGTGCATTCGTTACGTTTCCGGCGTGCATCGCGCAGTGCCGGACGACCAAGGGACCAACATCGGGACTGCTTTTTCGTACGTCAAAGTGAAGCCCGTATGAATCAGGCGTTTATTGCAAAAATGTCCATCGCCGCAGTGGCGGCGTTGATGGTGGCAGGTTGTGCTACCAAGCCCGCACCCGACTTTGGAGGGCGTTGGAAGCCGGTCAACCGTTTCGCGACGGCTCCGACCGAGATTCCGCTGTACTCCAGCTACGTCTATCAGGCGTCGCCAATGGATCGCACGCTGAAGGCCATGCTCGAGCGCTGGGCCAAGGATTCCGGCCGCACGCTGGACTATCGCCTCAGTTCGGATTTCACCCTGTATGGCGCGGTGTCGGAGATCGACACCACCAACGCACAGCAGGCCGTGATCGATCTCACGGCGGCCTATGCGGCGCAGGGCGTTTCCGTCTCCATCGTCGGCAACCAGATCGTCGTGCAGAGCGCTGGATCGACGCCGACCGCGTCGGCCCAGGATCCCGAAGCCAGCAGCGGCAGCTGAGACCGCGTCGAAATCATCGAACGTGCCGCACCCCGCGCCTGGCGCAGGGGCGTCGCGCCCATTGATGTTTCAGCAGTACGGAAGAACCCATGTTCCGCAAGAAGGATGCAGGCAACAGCCCCAAGGTCGAGCAGTCGGTCGCCAAGGCAGTCAGCTACGAGATCACCGTGGCCGACATGGCCCGGCGCAGCGAGCGTCGTGCCTGGTGGGTCGCCACCGGTTCGTTGCTGATGTCGCTGGCTCTGGCCGGTGGCTACTACTACATGCTGCCGTTGAAGGAGAAGGTGCCGTTCCTGGTGATGGCTGATGCCTATACGGGTACGGC
>DATLHT010000011.1:0-9744 GCA_035539795.1 Burkholderiaceae bacterium | reverse complement strand
ACGTCCCGTCCAGCTGCGGATGGCGGGCACGTCATCCATGAGGGCGCAATGCCGATGCCTGCGCCTGCCCCGGCAAGCATACCGACACCGATGCCGGCAACCTCGCAGCCAAGCGCGGATCCACACGCCAGTCATGCAGCTGCGGCGCCGGCAGCCACCGCGACCGATGCTGTCAGCGCGCCAGCCGCACCAGATATGCCTATGGACCACAGCGACATGCGTATGCAAGGCGGCTCGGCGCCGCCCGATGCGCGCGACCCGCACGGCTATGCCGAAGGCATGGTCCGCAACAGCGGCCCGTATGCCGTGCCCGGTATTCCGCATCTCATGATGGCCGACGAGCATCTGTTCGCGGCATTCCGCGCCGAGACGCTGGAGCGCCAGTTCACCCGCAAGGGCGGCAACGCAACCGCCTACGATGTACAGGGCTGGTTCGGCGGCACCTACAACCGCGCCGTGATCAAGGCCGAAGGCAATGTCGCACAAGGCAAATTGCAGGAAAGCCGCACCGAGCTGTTGTGGGGCCATGCCATCAGCAGCTACTGGGATACCCAGCTCGGCCTGCGCTTGGACAATGGCGAGGGGCCGGACCGCCAATGGCTGGCGTTCGGGGTTCAGGGATTGGCGCCGTACTGGTTCGAGATCGATGCGACAGCCTACGTCGGCACGCGCGGCCGGACCGCACTGCGGCTAGAGGCCAGTTATGAGCTGATGTTGACCCAGCGGCTCGTGTTGGAGCCCAGCGTCGAAATGCAGCTGTATGGCAAGGACGATCCTGCTCGCCATATCGGACGCGGTCTGTCAGAAGCGTCGGCCGGCCTGCGTCTGCGCTACGAATTTACGCGCCAGTTCGCGCCGTACATCGGCGTGGAACGTGCTGCGAGCTTCGGACGGACGGCTGACATCGCTCGCGCTGCAGGTGACCGCGCCCAGCAGACCCGCTGGGTGGCGGGCGTACGTTTCTGGTTTTGATTCCGGTATGCAATGCAACTGCAAGGAGATTTCATGAACACATCGCGCACCCTGCTCGGCCTGGCCACGCTAGCCGCCGCGCTCTCGTTTCCAGCACTCGCAGCGCCAGGGCATGGCGGCCACGGCAGCCATGGCCATAGTGCCTCCGGTGGCACCACAGGCCAGCCAGGTGACCCCGCCAAAGTGACCCGGACAGTCGAAGTTGTCATGGATGACACAATGCGCTTTACCCCGGCAACGATCGAAGCCAAGGCAGGCGAGACCATCCGCTTCGTCCTGAAAAACGACGGAAAGGTGAAGCATGAAATGGTCATCGGCACGCTCGATGAACTGCGAGAACATGCCGACATGATGCGCAAGATGCCGGACATGCAGCATGCCGATCCCAATACGGCTACGCTGGCACCTGGGCAGCGCGGTGGCCTGGTTTGGCAGTTCACGCAGACTGGGACAGTCGATTTCGCCTGCCTGATTCCCGGGCATTTCGAAGCCGGTATGGTCGGCAAGGTCACTGTGCGCTAGGCATGACGGCCTGCCCCTACAGCGCGGCCGCCATAGGCGCGCTTTACTGCCCGACCTTGTAGGTCTTGAGTTCAGACATCAGATTGTCGAGCGCCAGCAGCGTGGCACGCACGGCGAGGCGCTGCGCATCGCCGGACGTGCGTGCCGCGGCGTCATAAGACACCATGGTGAACGTTTCGGTCGGATGGATCCGCGTATCACGCGGGCGAATGCCGACGATGGCGTGCCCGATACCCATATTCGTCAGCGTATAGGCTGTTGACTGGATAAAGAGCTGGTGCTTGGCGTTGAAGCGCGCGCAATACTCATTTGAGATGTGGCTGCCGATTTCCTTCGCAATCAGAGCACGCGTACTGTCATCACCGTAGTGATACCAGCTGAACTGGCAGGCATTCGCATTTCCTGCTACAGCAAACGACATGGCAAGAAACGCAAGAGCTTTCTTCAAGATGACCCCCTTCTGTTTTTCTGACAAGGTATGACGGACTGCATGCAGGTCATCGGCATACGGTACCGGTAACCTGCGAATAGCACGGAGAAGCGCTTCAATACTGGCTTCCCGGGCCGAGAGCTTACCTTGGAGAAAGCGGAAGTCAAGAAATCCGGCGGAGAACCCCACGGAAGAAGCAGATCAAGGGTGACGTCATGAAGCTGAAACATATCCCATGCTGGACCGCCGTACATCCTCTTCGCGAGATACCGCCATCAGTGATCGATCAGCGCATCCCGGTCTGCATGGCGGCGAGACTGGCGTCCCCATCGTCGAGGCTGAACTCGATCCACATCGGCAGATGGTCGCTCATGCGATAGGTACGCCAATCCCGGAAGCTGCGGCCCGGTAACGCCTTGCGCACCGAAGCATAGCGGGCCTCGTCATCGAGGCGATACACATGCGCGAAGTAATCGAATACCCCAGCCCGGCCCGTCGGGGTGATCTGCGATAGCTGCCGGTACCACGCGATCTGGTCATAATGCTTGTCCCGCGTCACGTTGGTACCTGGCACCGACTGCAACTCCGGTGGCACCACGAACCCGGCGCGGGAAATGGCTTCCATCGTCACATCATTACGATTGAAGATATTGAAATCACCCAACATGAAGAGATTTCCTGGGCCTGGAGGTGTGTCAGGAAACATCTGCGGCGCACCAGAGAATGCGCCTGCATGCCTGGCCAGTGTCCGGGCGAATGCCGTGATTTCCTCCAGCCGACGTGGCTCAGCTGGGGTATCTTCACCGTAGTACACATGCACGGTGGCCAGCGTGATATCAGCCCGGCCAGCGCGAAAGCCGGCGATATAGGGCGAGCGCGCCATCTGCACCGGTTCGGCCTTGGCGCGCCCTTCGCGTGGAAAGACAAGTTCTGCGGCCAGACCGGTAAACGCAATCTTGCGCCGATCGTATAGATACGCCATGCGTTCGGCGTTACCTGCTGTGCCAAGCGTTACGTCGGTGACGAGATAATCCCACCATGGGCCCAGCATGCCGCGGACCCGCTGCAGTGCGAACAGGCCCTGACGTACTTCCTGGATGGCGATCAGATCAAAGCGCCCGAGAATCTCCGCAATGTAGTAATAAGCCTCCTCATCACGCCAGCCAAGCCGGCCAGCATCGAACTCGCGGATGTTCCAGGTGGCGAGCAGCAGTGTATCGGTGGCGGTCCGCGCCGGCACCTCTTCAGACAATGCTGCACGCAGCCGAGAGAGTCCATCGACCGTGCGGGTTCGCATGGACGCGTCGGTCAATTGCCGCAACGGGGTGTAGTCAAGCATGGCAAAGCTCCTCGCATGGGTGAGCCTGCCAGTGGTGCACGTCGGTAAACCGCACACAAGGATCGCGGCAGGACCGCCTACACTAGCGCTACATACCTCAACCCCATGAGATTCCGCACCATATGTGGGCCGATCCGGTCAGTTAATTCGTGCAGCGTGTAATGGCTTCCGCGTACAGCGACTGTCGAAGGCCCCGTCGAGACTCGTCTGCCCAGCCGCGCCATGTCTGCAGCGGCAATGCGTACATGAGACCGGCTGGCACTTCAGCTGCCAGCGCCGCACCCATGGGGTGTGCCTCATCTGCAGGTATCGACACAATGACTACCAGGAACTCCCAGTGGAGAGCCTAGCCGACATCTTTATCGGAGCCGCCACGCAATCATTCGGCTAATCAGGCCGAACGCCCGTCGTAGTGCTGCACTGGAATGGCATCGAGGTCGACATCGTCGACACATCGCAGATTAATGGCGGCCATGGCATTGCCCTGCGGATCCTTGCCTTCGCCATATGGATGAATGCCGCACACCGGACAAAAGTGATGCTTGATCACATGCTTGTTGAACGTATAGGTGCTCGCCGCATCATCCGGGGTTCTCAAATGCAGATCGGTTCGCGGCACGAACCATAACAGCGAACCCTTGCGCCGGCATATGGAGCAATTACATGCCAATGCTCCTTTGATCTCCCCTTCGACTTCGAATGCAACCCTGCCGCAATGGCAGCTGCCTGTGTACTTCATATTGGCTCCTTGAATGGACGATGTACCACGGAGAATCTGGCTTGAGACCCCGGTGTCGAAGCAGCCCGGCCGGAAACGGTCCGAATATTCTAGCTGGCACAGAAACAGATGGGCCAATTTTCCAATCGTCATTCAACTCAGCCCGGCCTGCGGGCTGTAGCGTGCTCTGTTCAGTCTGCTCCGCAATAGCGGCGATTAGCCTTTCATCCGCGCGTCTGAAAGCCCTGCCCAACCGTAGCGACAGAGCCACTATAGGTTTGTGCGGGTTCTGAATAAAGTGAAATTGGTGTCGACGCCCTATGAGCCAGATTCATATGGAGACACCTGCGTGAAGCACTGCCAGATCAATCGGGTGATCAGGTGCAGGCATGTTCTGAGGGGTGGGATTTTCGTCAGCGAGAAGAGTGAAACACGCTTTCCTGATCGGAACGCGATGCGCGCACAGTGCTACAGATATCCGTGCATGCAGCTCGCATGAGCGACGCAAGCACAAATGAAATCGGCCGAGACGTTTGAATCGTCTCGGCCGATTTCATGCTTCCACTACAACTTCCTCGTCAGCGATGGCGAGGAAGCTTGCTGGTTCACTCCCACTCAATCGTCGCCGGCGGCTTGCCCGAGATGTCATACACCACCCGGTTGATGCCACGCACTTCATTGATGATGCGGTTCGATACAGTACCGAGTAGCGCATGCGGCAGATGGGCCCAGTGCGCTGTCATGAAGTCGGTGGTCTGTACGGCGCGCAGGGCCACGACGTAGTCGTAGGTGCGGCCATCGCCCATCACGCCGACGGATTTCACCGGCAGGAAGACGGCGAATGCCTGGCTGGTGAGGTCGTACCAGCTCTTGCCGATGTCTTCGGCGGTGCACAGGCCCGCAGCGGCATCGTGCGCCGAGGCGACGGTGTCGCGCAGTTCCGAGATGAAGATGTCGTCGGCGCGGCGCAGCAGGTCGGCATATTCGGACTTCACTTCGCCGAGGATCCGCACGCCAAGGCCGGGGCCAGGGAACGGGTGGCGATAGACCATCTCGCGCGGCAGGCCGAGGGCGACGCCGAGTTCGCGGACTTCGTCCTTGAACAGTTCGGTGAGCGGTTCGAGCAGCTTGAGGTGCAGCGTATCCGGCAGGCCGCCGACGTTGTGGTGGCTCTTGATGGCGTGCGCGGCGTTCTTGCCCTTGCCGGCCGATTCAATGACGTCCGGGTAGATGGTGCCCTGGGCGAGCCATTTGGCGCTCTTGAGCTTGCCGGATTCGGCCTGGAACACTTCGACGAATTCGGCGCCGATGATCTTGCGCTTGCGTTCCGGGTCGGTGACGCCGGCCAGCTTGCCGAGGAAGGCGTCGGAGGCATCGACCTGGATGACCTTCACGCCAAGGTTGCGGGCGAACATATCCATGACCTTCTGCCCTTCGTCGAGGCGCAGCAGGCCATGATCGACGAACACGCAGGTCAGTTGGTCGCCGATGGCGCGATGGATCAGCGCGGCAGCCACGCTGGAATCGACGCCGCCGGAGAGACCGAGAATGACCTCTTCATTGCCGACCTGCTTGCGGATGTGCTCTACGGCTTCGGTGATGTAGTCACCCATCACCCAATCCTGGCGTGCGCCACAGATACCGACCACGAAGCGTTCAAGCAATGCCCTGCCCTGCAGGGTATGCGTGACTTCTGGATGGAACTGCACACCGTAGAATCGACGTGTTTCGTCAGCCATGCCGGCCACCGGGCATGCCGGCGTGGAGGCCATGAGCTTGAAGCCGTCGGGCATTTTCTGCACTTTGTCGCCATGGCTCATCCATACCTTGAGCATGCCGTGGCCTTCTGGCGTGACGAAGTCTTCGATGTCGCGCAGCAGTTCGGTATGGCCATGGGCGCGGATCTCGGCATAGCCGAATTCGCGGATGGTACCGTTCTCGCATGCGCCGCCCAGTTGCTCCGCCATGGTCTGCATGCCGTAGCAGATGCCCAGCACCGGGACGCCGGCCTCGAACACGGCTTGCGGTGCGCGTGGGGTATCGCCTTCAATCACAGAGTTGGGGCCACCGGACAGGATGATGCCCTTGGCGCCGTAGCTGCGCACGAAGTCGTCGGAGACATCATACGGATGGATCTCGCAGAAGACGTGTGCTTCGCGGATCCGGCGGGCGATCAGCTGGGTAACCTGGGAGCCGAAATCAAGGATGAGGATTTTGTCGTGCATGGTCGGATTGAGGTGAATCGGCATTGACAGGCGTCACGTCGTACGTGAACACCGGATCGCGCCAGGTGGGATCGAGCGTTGCGGGTACAGGCGTTACGGTGGTGCCTGCCGGCGTGGAGTCGACAGCGGCGTCGCGTGCCGCGGCGCGCTGCGCCTTCTCGCGGCGGACCACGGCCGCAGCGGCGGGAATTTCGACAGCGGCGAACAATGCCATCACGGCGGCGAGCACCGGCAGCCAGATGCGCCCTGCTCCACTGACCGGCAGGTCGAAGAACACGAGCCAGACGATGATGAGCACTGCACAGGCGAGATTGACATTACCGGTCACGCTCGCCACGGGAGCAGTCAGATGACCGTTGAAGGCGGCACGCGCCAGCAGCCATGCAAAGCCGATCAGCAGCACGCCAAGCATCTGTCCATACAGTGCCGGCGTGGGCTGCGGCAGCTGCAAGCCGGCATAGATGGATTGCATCGGGGCGAGCAAGAGGACGATTCCTACCAGGACCTGCAGTACGGCGTCCAGTAGCAGGATGACTCGTAACAGCGCTTTCATCGGACTCCTCCGGGGCGGAATGCCCTGCGCCCCGTCGGGGAGCGGCAGGGGTTCACGGAGCCGGCAGGCATGTCACCGGCCGGCGCGAGCGGTCGGATGGCGCGACCACGTGAACAACGTGACCGCGCCCTGCCGTCAGTCGAGATGGTAGTTCGGTGCTTCCTTGGTGATCTGCACGTCATGCACGTGCGATTCACGCATGCCTGCGCCGGTGATCTGCACGAATTGGCTGGTTTCATGCCATTCTGCAATCGAGGCGGCGCCGCAGTAGCCCATGGACGCACGCACGCCACCACACAACTGGTGGATGATCGCCAGGACCGAGCCCTTGTAGGCCACGCGGCCCTCGATACCCTCGGGCACGAGCTTTTCGGCATTCGACGAGGAATCCTGGAAGTAGCGGTCTGCCGCCCCTTCCTTCATGGCGCCCACCGAACCCATGCCGCGATATGCCTTGTACGAACGGCCCTGATAGAGGAATTCTTCGCCCGGCGATTCTTCGGTACCAGCGAACATACCACCCATCATGACGGCGTGTGCGCCGGCTGCGAGCGCCTTGGCGACGTCACCGGAGTAACGCACGCCACCATCGGCGATGAGCGGGACGCCCGAGCCCTTGAGCGCTTCGGCAACATTGGAGACGGCGGTGATCTGGGGCACGCCGACGCCGGCAACGATCCGCGTGGTACAGATCGAACCCGGACCGATGCCAACCTTGACACCATCTGCGCCATGGTCTGCCAGTGCCTTGGCAGCGTCGCCAGTGGCGATATTGCCGCCGATGACCTGCACGTGGGGGTAGTTCTGCTTGACCCAGCGGACGCGATCCAGCACGCCCTTGCTGTGGCCGTGGGCAGTGTCGACGACGATCACGTCCACACCCGCCTTGACCAGCAGATCGATGCGTTCCTCGTTGTCCGGGCCGACGCCGACGGCTGCGCCGACCAGCAGCTGGCCGTGGCTGTCCTTGGTCGCCAGCGGGTGTTCGGTGGCCTTGAGAATGTCCTTGACGGTGATCAGGCCGCGCAGCTCGAAGGCGTCGTCGACCACCAGCACACGCTCCAGGCGGTGCTTGTTCATGAGACGCTTGGCGTCTTCCAGGGCGGTGTTCTCGGTAACCGTCACCAGCTTCTCGCGCGGCGTCATCTTGGCGCGTACCGGGGCGTCGAGTTCGTTCTCGAAGCGCAGGTCACGGTTAGTGATGATACCGACCACCGTGCGGCCTTCCACGACCGGGAAGCCGGAGATGCCATGCTGGTCAGACAGCGCAATAACGTCGCGGATGCGCATGTCGGGCGAGATCGTGATCGGATCACGCAGCACACCGGATTCGAAACGCTTGACCTTGGCTACTTCACGCGCCTGATCGACCGGCTTCAGGTTCTTGTGGATGATGCCGACGCCACCTTCCTGCGCCATGGCAATCGCCAGACGCGCTTCTGTCACCGTATCCATGGCGGCGGAGACGAGCGGAATGTTGATGTGGATGTCGCGGGTCAGCTGGGTGCGAAGCGAGGTATCGCGGGGAAGCACGGCCGAATAGGCCGGAATGAGGAGCACGTCATCGAACGTGAGTGCTTTCTGGACAAGACGCATAGCAAATCCTCTAGGCGCAAAAGCAGATTATACAGGAATGATGCCGTTTCTGTTGGGGAATCGTCGCGCGGATGACGTGTTCGTCGGGGTGTTTCCCGTGCCCTGCCAACGAGTTGTCCTGCTGCCCGCCCTGCGGCCTTTCCGCTGGTCCGCGTGGTATCCTCCGGGCCGGAATCGCAAAGGGCCATGGCATGGGAATCGGTATCATCTGCGGCCTGCTGGCCGGCGCGCTGTGGGGCATGGTCTTCATCGCCCCGCGCCTGCTGCCGGCCTTTACGCCGTGGGAACTGTCCATCGGTCGCTACCTGGCCTATGGACTGGTCGCCCTGGTGGCCAGCCTGCCCCTCCTGCGCCGGATTTCCCGCAAGCTGACCCGCCTCGACTGCGTGGCACTGCTGCGCCAGTCCTGTGCGGGCAACCTCGTCTACTACGTGCTGCTCGCGGCCGCTGTGCAGTTGGCCGGAGTCGGCCCAGCTTCGTTGATCATCGGCATCCTGCCAATCAGCGTCTCGCTGGCGGGACGGCGCGACCGGGGCGCCCTGCCGCTGCGCCAACTCGCCTTGCCTCTACTGCTGGTCGCGCTGGGGATCGCCTGCATCAACCTCGACCTGTTCTCCAGTGCCGCCGATAACCACGCGTCGGTGACAACCCGGCTGGCTGGCGTGGCCTGCGCCGCCGGGGCGCTTGCCAGCTGGACCTGGTATGCCGTCGACAATGCCCGCTACCTGCAGCGCAATCCGCAATACAGCAGTCACGAATGGTCGGCGCTATATGGCCTGTCGACCGGCATACTGTCTGTGGTTTTCGGCATCCTTGGCTGGTTGCTGTTTGCACCGCTGGTGACTGCGGCTAACACCTCGCGCGACTGGCAGATGTTCTGGCTCGTCAACGGCGCGCTCGCGCTGGGTGCGTCACTGATCGGCAACAGCCTATGGAACCGCGCCAGCCGGCGCCTGCCGTTGACGCTGAGCGGCCAGTTGCTGGTGATGGAGTCGCTGTTTGCACTGCTTTATGTGTTCATGCTGGAAGGCCGGCTGCCACGCCCGCTCGAAGCGGCGGCGGTGGCGCTACTGATCGTCGGTGTCGCCTGGGCGGTCCGCCTGCACGGGACCTTGCACAGCCGCGGCAAGTCTGCTTAACTGTGCAGCGACCCCCATTCTGGCCGGCGCCCCCGGTTGCGCGATGATTCGGACCCTGTTTGCCCTGACGTTACATCGCCGCCCCGCGGCCCTGTCTGTCCTCCCTGCGCTGTTTGCCGTAATGGGCCTTGCGCTGGCACCTGCGTCCGCCGAGGCACAATGGAAATGGCGCGATGCCCAGGGCCGTCTGGTCTATAGCGACGTGCCGCCGCCACCGAGCATTCCGGCGGCACGTCGCTATAGACCAGAC
>DATLHT010000010.1:0-4009 GCA_035539795.1 Burkholderiaceae bacterium | reverse complement strand
TCCTTGAACGCTTCCTGCGAGCCTTCGCGCATGCCGCCCTTGCCGACGATCATGCGCACGCCGTATTCCGTCATCAGCGGACGGGTGAAACGCTCCATGCGATCCGAGGTCGTCGTGCCGATGCAGATCTGCTGGTAGCCGGCCGGAAACTCCGGGCTCGGTTCGACCTTGCGCACGTTCGGCGCGGTGTGGATCACGGCATGGCCGCGCAGGTCGAAGCGCGTCTTGCGGCCGCGGTCGAACATGTGGATCTGCGTGGCGTCGCGGATGCCGAACAGCGTGGTCTGCAGCGTCACGGTGTCGTTGATGCGCAGCTGACGGATCTGCTCTTCCGTCACGGGCGTGGAGAGTTCGTAGTGCGCCATGGTCAGAATCCGTAGGTGAGGCCGTCGGGCGTGAACGTGGCCGAGGCGCGGCGCGCCGAGTGGCACTGCATGTTGACCGCGATCGGGTTCATGGTGATGTGCGTGTGCGCCAGCTCGATGTGCACGGCATAGGCCGTAGCATCGCCGCCCAGGCCTTGCGGGCCGACGCCGAGCTTGTTCACGGCAGCCGACAGTTCAGCCTCGAGCTTCGCGCCTTCCGGATCGCTGCACACCGTGCCGAGCTCGCGCGTGGCAGCGCGCTTGGCCAGTGCCACGCACAGGTCGGAGGTGCCGCCGAGGCCCACGCCGACGATGGTCGGCGGGCAGGTCTTGCCGCCTGCGGCGATCACGCTGTCGATCACGAAGGTCTTGATGGCATCGATACCTTCGGCAGGGATCGCCATCTTCAGGAACGAGTTGTTTTCGGAGCCGCTGCCCTTGGGCACCATCTCCAGCGTCATGCGTTCCGGCGTGTCATCGAAATCGATGTGGATCACCGGCACTTCGATCCCGCACGACGTATGGTTGTTCTTACGGGTGAGGGGATGGACGACCGAGGAGCGCAGCGGATGCTCGCGCGTAGCGCGCTCGCAGCCGCGGCGGATGGCTTCCTTGATGGCATGGCCATCGGCCTCGACACCGGCGCCGATCAACAGGTTGTAGATCGGCACGCCGGTATCCTGGCACAGCAGATTGTCGGTCTCTTCCGCGATGCGGATGTTCTTGCTCATGGTGGCCAGGACATTGCGTGCCGTGTCGGACGTTTCCTTGGTGCGCAACTGCTCGATGCCATCCTTGACATCGGGCGGCAGTAGCTTCAAGGCACGGATGTACAGTTCCTTGGCCGCCTCTTCCACGGCGGCGAGATCAACTTTCATGAGGTTCCTCGGTCTTCTTCGTTACAGCGGGAAATCAGTTGGCCGACAGCTTGCGGTTCTTGACGACCTTTTCCCATTTTTGCGATTCCGCAGCAATCTGAGCGCTCAGCTGTTGCGGGGTGTTGCCCACGGCTTTCATGCCCTGGGCAGCCAGGCGTGCCTGCGTGTCCGGATCAGCCAGCACCTTGACGGTGTCGCGGTAGATCTTGTCGACGACTTCCTTCGGCGTGCCAGCAGGGACCACGAAGCCGAACCAGCCCGTCACGTCATCCATGCCGTTAAGCCCGGCTTCGGCCGCGGTCGGGACGTCCGGCATCATCGGCGAGCGTTCCTTGCCGGTCACGGCCAGGGCGCGCAGCTTGCCCGACTTGGCAAAGTTCGACGAGGCGGCGATATTGCCCACCATCAATTGCACCTGGCCGGCCATCAGGTCGTTGTAGCCGAGCGCTTCGCCCTTGTACGGGACGTGCGTGATGTTGACACCGGCGGCATCGGCAAATGCTTCGCCGGCCATGTGCACCTGGCTGCCGGTACCGGCCGAGCCGAAGTTCAGCTGACCCGGCTTGGACTTGGCCAGGGCGATCAGTTCCTTCAGGTTCTTCGCCGGCACTTCAGGATTGACTACCACCAGCATTGGGCCGCTGGCCACGTTGGTGATGAAGGAGAAATCCTTGGCGCTGTACGGCAGGCGCTGATAGATGAACGGGTTGACGGTGAACATGCTGCCCGAGGCCAGCATGATGGTGTACCCGTCAGCCGGTGCCTTGGCCGTGGCCTGTGCGCCGACCGCGCCACCGGCGCCGAGACGGTTGTCGATCACCACGCTCTGCTTCCACAGTTCACCGAGCTTCTGGCCCAGCACGCGTCCGACTACGTCGGTGGTGCCGCCGGCGGCGAACGGAACGATCATCGTTACGGGACGGGTAGGCCACGTCTGGGCCTGGGCCGTGCCCACGCTCAGGGCGGCAACCGCGCCGAGGCACAGCGAGATCCATTGGCGGCGGGTGGATTTCTTCAACAACGTCATGGCAGTCTCCTTCGGTGAGGGAAGAGCGCGGTGCCTCTGTGGGACCGACGCTCGCCTTATTGTGTTTATGAAGCGATGCAGATGAAACAGTGTTTACGCCTACGCTCAGCGTTCATGAGAACAGCGACAGCATGAAAGCAAGCCCGGTGCAGAGACCTGCGCCCAGGCTCAGTGCGACCCAGTCCTTGCGGAGGCCGCTCCAGGGTTTGAACTCGATCAGGAGCAAACGCACGCCGCCCACCAGGTGGAGCGACAGCAGAATGACCAGACCCCATTCGCCAGCCTTGAACAACGGGTTGTCGGCAAGCTTCAGGAAGCCGTCGAGCGAGGCCTCCCCCTGAATTGCGTGGCCCAGCGCCCAGAAGTGCGCGGGCAGGAACAGCGCGAGCGCCAGTCCCGAGAGACGGTGGACCAGGAAGGCCCAGTAGGCCGCATGGTTGCGGGCGCGCAGATCGTTCTTTCTCATGCTGCACCTCCCGGCATGACCACGGCATAGACGGCGCGCAGGCCGGCAAAGGCCAGCAGCGCGGCGAACAGCCACGCAGCGATGACGACGCTGCGCGAGCGCCAGCCCAACCACTCTTCAGCGATGCGCATCAGGCCGATCGGCACGTGCACGGTGCTGGCTAGCACAAACACGGCATAGAAGGCGCCGAACAGCCAGTTGCCTTGCGTGCGCGCCAGTACCTCGGCGCCCGACAAGCCGCCGCGTACCGCCATGATGATGCCGACGAGATGAACGATCACGCACAGCGCCAGCACCATGGCGCTGATGCGCTGCCAGTACCACAGCTTGGCCTGGGTGACGACGGATAGGGACTGGCTCATAGCTCCCCCTTGATCGCCGCCTTGGCGACCTTGCGTTTCAGGCCGGCGATGCCGGCGGTCGGTGCGAGCTGTTTCGGGCAGCGCTCGGTACACGAACCCTGCGTATGGCAGCTGTGGCAGCCGGCGTCGCCAGCCACGGCGCGCAGGCGCTCGGCACCGCGCACGTCGCGCACATCGTTGACCAGCGTCCAGGCGCGGTTCAGCGCGGCCGGGCCGAGATAGTCGGGGCGCCACGTCACCACATCGCACGAGGCATAGCACACGCCGCAGCCGATGCATTCGATGCCGGCATCGACCGCCTGGCGCTCGGGCGAGCCCGGCTCGACCGTGGCGAATTCGTCATGGCGGGTCTGGTTGCCCTTGAACTGGCCCTTGGCGGCAGACCACTTGTCGAAGAACGTCGTCATGTCGGCCGCCAGGTCCTTGATGACCGGCATGTTCGACAGCGGGGCGATTTCGAGGGCGTCGTTTTCCACGACCTTGGAGACGTGGGTGCGGCAGGTCCAGCGTGCCTTGCCGTTGACGGTCATGGCGCAGGAGCCGCACATGCCGACGCGGCAGGCAAAGCGGTAGCCGAGGTCCGGCTCGAGGTTGCGCTGGATGTAGGTGACGACGTCCAGTACCGTCTGGCTGGCGTGACGGGGCACTTCGTAGGAGACGAATTCGCCGTCCTCATTGCCGCGCCATACACGAACGTTCAGTGTTGTCATGGGTGTTCGATCGGGGGAGTGTTGTGACCGGTTATCATCTAAATCATATGGATGTTTACGGCCGGCTTGAAGAGTATTGTTGCGGATTGCACCAGAAACAAAAAGCTAGTAATTTTCTTATTTAGATAAAGAAAAACTTTTTAAATGACGGGCCCGCGCGGCAGACGTGCGGATGTGCCCGCTCCGTCATTTCCTGCCACC
>DATLHT010000009.1:0-11675 GCA_035539795.1 Burkholderiaceae bacterium | reverse complement strand
GCGCCGGACGTGAACACCAACGAGCAGGTCATGGCGTGGATGATGGATACCTACTCGCAGAATTCCGGTTCCACGGCGACCGGCGTGGTCACGGGCAAGCCGATCTCGCTCGGCGGCAGTCTGGGGCGACGCGAAGCGACGGGCCGCGGGGTGTTCGTGGTGGGAACCGAAGCGGCGCGCAACCTCGGTGTTGAAATCAAGGGCGCGCGCGTGGTGGTACAGGGCTTCGGCAATGTCGGCAGCGTGGCCGCGCGCCTGTTCCATGATGCCGGTGCACACGTCATCGCCGTGCAGGATCACAAGGGCGTGGTCTACTCGCCGGGCGGGCTTGATGTGCCTGCGCTGATCACACACGTGGCGCAGAACGGCTCGGTAGCGGGCTTTAGCGCCGAATCGCTGCCAGCCGACCAGTTCTGGCAACTGGATTGCGAGTTCCTGATTCCTGCCGCGCTGGAAGGACAGATCACGAAGGACAATGCGCCCCATATCCGTGCCAAGATGGTCATCGAAGGTGCCAATGGTCCGACGACACCCGAAGCGGATGATATTCTTCGCGAACGCAACATCTTGGTCGCGCCGGACGTGATTGCCAATGCTGGTGGCGTGACTGTGTCCTATTTCGAATGGGTGCAGGATTTCTCCAGCTTCTTCTGGACGGAAGAAGAAATCAACCAACGCCTGGTACGCATTATGCAGGAGGCATTTCGTGCTATCTGGCAGGTTGCGCAGGACAATCATGTTACCTTGCGGACCGCGGCGTTCATCGTCGCCTGTACTCGTATTCTTCAGGCCCGGGAGATGCGCGGCCTCTACCCCTGACGGGTGGGGCAGGCGGGTGGACCAGCGGTTTCGGCCGCCGTCAACCCGCTTGTGCAGAGGAAATGCTCAGGGAAAAACCCGTTGAAATCACTGGAGCCGTGCGTAATACTGTGATTTCTAGGGGGATATTAAGCTAGTCTCTCTCTTCTTTTTTGGTCAAGGAGATCTTCATGAAATTGGTCAAGTTGGCAACGCTGCTGGTCGCCGCAGGTATCGCAAGCGGGGTCGCGCATGCCCAGCAATTGACAGGCACGCTGCAGAAGATCAAGGAAACCGGCGTCATCACGCTCGGCGTCCGCGAATCGTCGATTCCGTTCAACTACAATCTCGGCGGTGTCCGGCAAGTCGGTTATTCCTACGACATCAACATGAAGATCGTCGAGGCGATCAAGAAACAGTTGAACCTGCCGAACCTGCAGGTCAAGGAAATCCCGATCACTTCGCAGAACCGTATTACGCTGCTGCAGAACGGCACGATCGACATCGAGTGTGGTTCCACCACCAATAACCTCGAGCGTCAGAAGCAGGTGTCCTTCTCGACCAGCATCTTCGTGATCGGTACCCGTCTGCTGACCAAGAGCGACAGCGGTATCAAGGATTTTGCCGACCTCAAGGGCAAGAACGTCGTGACCACCGCGGGCACCACGTCCGAGCGCTTGCTGCGCTCCATCAATGACGAGCAGAAGCTCGGCATGAACATCATTAGCACCAAGGACCATGGCCAATCGTTCCTGACGCTGCAGTCGGGCCGTGCTGTCGCGTTCATGATGGACGATGCGCTGCTGTATGGCGAGCGCGCCAAGGCTCGCAACCCGGCCGAGTGGGTCGTGGTGGGCAAGCCGCAATCGCGTGAAGCCTACGGTTGTATGCTGCGTAAGGACGATGCACCGTTCAAGAAGATCGCAGACACGACGATCAAGGGTCTGATGACGTCGGGCGAAATCAATACCATGTACAAGAAGTGGTTCGAGCAGCCGGTCCCGCCGCGCGGGCTCAACCTCGACTTCAAGCTGTCGGACGACATGAAGGCCCTCTTCAAGAATCCGAACGACAAGGCATTCGACTGACAGGCCGGAAGTGCGTGGCTGAAACGGAAGGCGAGTCCTTCCGTTTCTTTTTGAGGAAGCAACATGAATTACCACTGGAATTGGGGCGTATTCTTCTCCGACGCCTCAGGTAGTGAGACTTACCTGGACTGGCTGATCTCAGGGCTGTTTACGACGATTGCTGTCGGCCTGTCGGCCTGGATCATTGCCCTCATCATCGGGTCGGTCCTGGGCGTGATGCGTACCATGCCCAATCGTTGGCTCTCCGGTATCGCGGCGACCTACGTCGAGATTTTCCGCAATATTCCGCTGCTCGTGCAGCTCTTCATCTGGTATTTCGTCATGCCCGAACTGTTGCCGTTCGGCGAGACGATCAAGCAGATGAATCCGTTCGCTCAGCAGTTCGTGGCCGGCATGCTCTGCCTGGGCACCTTCACTGCCGCCCGGGTGTGCGAGCAGGTGCGTTCTGGCATCAATTCCCTGCCGCGTGGCCAGCGCTACGCCGGGCTGGCGATGGGCTTTACGCTGCCGCAGACGTATCGTTATGTACTGCTGCCGATGGCGTATCGCATCATCGTCCCGCCGCTGACGTCGGAATTCCTGAATATCTTCAAGAACTCGGCGGTCGCGTCGACGATTGGTTTGCTGGAACTGGCGGCGCAGGGGCGGCAGCTGGTCGACTATACCGCGCAGCCTTACGAGGCATTTATCGCTGTGACGCTGCTGTATCTGCTGATCAACGCCACGGTCATGATCGTGATGCGCTGGATCGAGGGGCGCACACGCGTCCCGGGCTACATCGGCGGAAAGTGAGGCACGGACATGGCATATTCTTTTGATTTCAGTTCGATCACGCCCGAGACCCTGCATGTGCTGGGCGAGGGCATGATGGTATCGCTCAAGATCACCGCGACCGCCGTCGTGGTGGGTATCGTGTGGGGCACGATCCTAGCGATGATGCGTCTGTCCAGCTGGAAGGTGCTGTCGTGGTTCGCCACCGGTTATGTGAACCTGTTCCGCTCCATTCCGCTGGTGATGGTGCTGCTCTGGTTCTTCCTCATCATTCCGCAGTTCCTGACGAGCATGCTCAATCTGTCACCCTCGACCGATCTGCGCATGACGTCGGCGCTTATCGCTTTTTCGATGTTCGAGGCGGCTTACTATTCCGAGATCATCCGGGCAGGTATCCAGAGCGTATCCAAGGGCCAGATGGCCGCGGCCAACGCGCTGGGCATGACCTATTTCCAGTCGATGCGGTTGGTGGTGCTGCCGCAGGCCTTCCGCAACATGGTGCCGCTGCTGCTGACGCAAGGCATCATCCTGTTCCAGGATACCTCGCTGGTGTATGTGAGCGCGCTGGCCGATTTCTTCGGGCAGGCTTACGGCGTTGGCGAACGTGACGGCAGCATCGTCGAAATGCTGTTGTTCGCGGGGGCCGTGTACTTTGTCATCTGCTTCAGTGCTTCGCTGCTGGTCAAGCGTTTCCAGAAAAAGGTATCTGTATGATCGAAATCAAGAATGTCTCCAAGTGGTACGGCACGTTCCAGGTCTTGAACGATTGCACGACCAGCGTCAAGAAGGGCGAGGTGGTCGTGGTGTGTGGCCCTTCCGGTTCGGGCAAGTCGACACTGATCAAGACGGTGAACGGCCTCGAGCCGTTCCAGAAAGGTGACATCACGGTCGACGGCACCTCGGTGGGTAGCCCCAAGACCAATCTCTCGAAGCTGCGTTCGCGCGTGGGCATGGTCTTCCAGAACTTTGAGCTGTTTCCGCACCTGTCGATCCGGGAGAACCTGACCATCGCACAGACCAAGGTGCTGGGCCGCAACAAGGAAGAAGCCGTTACCCATGGCATGAAGGACCTCGAACGCGTTGGCCTGAAAGCGCAGGCCGACAAGTTCCCGGGCCAGCTCTCGGGCGGTCAGCAGCAGCGCGTCGCGATTGCCCGGGCGCTGTCGATGGATCCGATCTGCATGTTGTTCGACGAACCCACCTCGGCACTCGATCCGGAAATGGTCAATGAAGTGCTGGACGTGATGGTCGAATTGGCCCATGAAGGCATGACCATGATGTGCGTGACCCACGAAATGGGCTTTGCACGCAAGGTCGCCAATCGCGTGATCTTCATGGACCAGGGTGCAATCGTGGAGGACTGCGAAAAAGAAGAGTTCTTCGGTAATATCAGCGCGCGCTCCGAGCGGGCGCGACAGTTCCTGTCGAAGATTCTTGCGCATTGAGTCGCGCCACACTCGGGTGGCTCTCGCATGGCCCGCTTCGTAGGGAGTGAGCCATGCCATCAAAAAAGGACGCTTCGGCGTCCTTTTTTGATGGCATGCGGTAGGCAGCCATGGCGTACTGCGTTGTGTGAGGCAGGCGGCACGGCGATCTCGCACGCTTGTCTGCCGTTGCGTGGTCGCCGGTTCCGTTGGCTATCCGGATGCTTGGTTCAGTAGGGGCCCAGCAAGGGCAGCTCGCCCGGAATCGATTACCGTAATACGCATCCGTTCAAGGATCGGCGCATTCCGGTGCATGCCTGCTCGAAGATGCCGCGAGTAGTTTCCTGTTTCAGGTACACGCCGCATTGGCGGCATTGGCGAGACGCACAGATTCGGGAATCGGGACGATGGTGCGCAGCTCCAGTTTGCCATCGCGGAACATCAGCAACTCGCCTGGCTCGAAGCGGGTCCAGACTTCGTCATCGGTCAGGGGCGCGGTGGCAATCACGGCTACGCGGTCGTCCTCCGTGGTGACTTGGGCGAAGTCGATGGTCATGTCGGCATCGATCAGGTGGGCCGTCGAGAACGGCCATTCGCGCACGATGTAGTACAGGTTGGTCGAGCAGTGCGCGAACAGCGCCTGGCCGTTACACAGCAGATAATTGAACACGCCGTGTAGGGTGATCTCGCGCGTGATGTCGGCCAGCGCATGGAACAACTCGTTCAGCGGTGGCTGTGATCCCGGGAAGCGCTTGCGCAGCGCTTGCATGATCGTGCAGAACGCCAGCTCGCTGTCGGTATCGCCGACCGGCTGGTAGACGCCGCCAAGGAATGGCTGGAAGGTCTTGAGATCGCCGTTGTGGGCGAAGATCCAGTGTCGCCCCCACAGCTCCCGCATGAACGGATGGCAGTTCTCCAGCAAGACCGGTCCCTGGGTCGCCTTGCGGATATGGGAAATGACATTCTTCGACTTGATCGGGTAGCGTTTGACCAGTTCGGCCACCGGTGAGGTGGCAGAGGAGACGTTGTCGATGAACAGGCGGCACGCCTTTTCCTCGAAGAACGCCACGCCGAAGCCGTCGGCATGATGGTCAGTGACGCCGCCGCGCGCGGCGAAGCCGGTCAGCGAGAACGTGATGTCGGTAGGGGTGGCGCAGTTCATGCCCAGCAGCTGGCACATGACGGGGTCCGGACAGGATGCAATAGAATATGCATTATCGCGCTCCGCAGCCCTGGTGCCAAGCGGCCGCGTGCCCGTGTGCCGATTCTGCGTCCCAGCTCCTTGCTGGACCTGCTTGGCCAATGTGCCGCTTTGGTGTACCGAATCGATTGCCGTACCGACAATTCAATCAACAGAGACTATGTCCCAATTTCGTATTGCCGTGATTCCCGGAGATGGAATCGGTAAGGAGGTGATGCCGGAAGGTGTCCGTGTCATGGATGCCGCAGCCCGCAAGTTCGGCATCGATTTCAAGTGGGACTGGTTCGATTTTTCCAGCTACGAGTATTACCAGAAGCACGGCAAGATGCTGCCGGACAACTGGTTCGATACGCTGCGCGGCTACGATGCGTTGTATTTCGGTGCTGTCGGCTGGCCGGCCGGCATTGCCGACCACGTCTCGCTGTGGGGCTCGCTGCTGCTGTTCCGCCGTGAGTTCGACCAATACGTGAATCTGCGTCCGGTGCGTCTGATGCCGGGTATTCCGTGCCCGCTCGCCAACCGCAAGCCGGGCGATATCGATTTCTACGTGGTGCGCGAGAATACCGAGGGCGAGTACTCGAGCGTGGGTGGTCGCATGTTTGCGGGCACCGAGCGCGAGGTGGTGCTGCAGGAAACCGTGATGTCGCGCGTCGGCGTCGACCGCATCCTCAAGTTTGCTTTCGATCTGGCGCAAAAGCGCCCGAAAAAGCACCTGACGTCCGCAACCAAGTCGAATGGCATTGCCATCACCATGCCGTACTGGGACGAGCGTGTGGAGGCCATGGCCCAGCGCTATGGCGACGTCAAGGTCGACAAGTACCACATCGATATCCTCACGGCCAATTTCGTGCTGCATCCTGACTGGTTCGATGTGGTCGTCGCCAGCAACCTGTTCGGCGACATCCTGTCCGATCTCGGTCCGGCCTGTACTGGCACGATTGGTGTCGCGCCATCGGCCAACATCAATCCTGACCGGACCTATCCCAGCCTGTTCGAGCCGGTGCACGGCTCGGCGCCGGATATCGCTGGCAAGGGCATCGCCAATCCGATCGGCCAGATCTGGTGCGGCGGCATGATGCTCGAGCATCTCGGTTATCCGGAGGCCGGCGCAGCTGTGCTCGATGCGATCGAGCGCGTGCTGGCTGCAGGCCCGGCGCATGCGCCGCTGACGCGCGATATAGGCGGAACGGCTGGCACGGCCGATCTCGGCAAGGCGATTGCGGAGGCGCTATGATGGCACTCGACACTGCGCAGGCCCGTGCGCTGCTGCGCCGTAGCTTCGAGGCCGCCGTGGCGGCGGCCGATCCACGCGAGATACTGGCGCAGCACCTGCCCGACCTGACGGGCTACCGGCGCGTGCTGGCGGTCGGCGCCGGCAAGGCCGGTGGCGCCATGGCGGCGGCGCTGGAACAGGCGTGTGCCGGCAAGGTCGAGGTGTCCGGTATTGTTGTCACCCGCTATCACCATGCCTTGCCAACCAATCACATCCGCGTGGTCGAGGCAGGTCATCCCGTGCCGGATGCCGCCGGCGAGGCGGCGTCGCGCGATATCCTTGCGGCAGTTTCCGAACTCGGTAGCGAGGACCTGCTCGTCGTGCTGGTGTCGGGTGGCGGCTCAAGCCTGTTGTCCCTGCCCGCCGACGGCCTGACCATGGACGACCTGCGTGCGACCACCGATGCGCTGCTGCGTTGTGGCGCGCCGATCACCGAGATGAACGTGGTACGCAAGCACCTGTCGCGCATCCAGGGCGGCTGGCTGGCGCATGCGAGCCGCGCTCCCGTGGTCTCGCTGATCATTTCCGATGTCGCGGGCGATGATCCGAGCGCCATCGCGAGCGGCCCCACGGTGCCCGATCCGAGTACCTATGCAGATGCACTGGCGATCCTCGACCGTTACCAGGCCGAGGTGCCGGCACCGGTGCGCACGCGTCTCGAGCGCGGCGCGCGCGGCGAATTGCCGGAGACGCCCAAGCCGGGCGATCCGTGTTTCGCGCGTGTCAGCAACCGCATGATCGCGACGGCCCAGGCCAGCCTGGAAGCCGGGGCGGCGCAGTTCACGGCAGCCGGCATTCCAGTGATGATGCTCGGCGATACGGTGACCGGGGAGGCGCGCGAGGTCGCCAAGGTGTACGCTGCGCTGGTGCGCCAGATCCGCCAGCACGGTACGCCGGCTGCTGTGCCCGTTGTGCTGGTTTCGGGTGGCGAGTGCACTGTGACCTTGCCCGCCGGCGTGAAAGGGCGGGGCGGGCGCTGCACGGAATTCCTGCTGTCGCTGGCCTGCGAGCTCGAAGGTATGCCGGGTGTGTACGCGTTGGCCGCGGATACCGATGGCATCGATGGCTCCGAGGACAATGCGGGCGGGTTGCTCGACCCACAGACCCCGCAGCGTGCCGCTGCCGCCGGTCTGACGGCACGCGGCCAACTCGACGCGCACGACGCCTTTGGCTTCTTTGCCGCCAGCGACGACTTGGTCACCACCGGCCCGACCTACACGAACGTCAACGACTACCGCGCCATTCTGATCCTGTAAGCCATGACCACTCAAATGACTTCCCCTGCGACGCCGGACACGCTCACCATCACCCGGCCCGACGACCTGCACCTGCATCTGCGCGACGGCAACATCATCGCCAGTATCCTGCCGGAAACCGCGCGCCAGTTCGCGCGTGCCATCATCATGCCGAACCTGCGGCCGCCGGTGGTGACCACGGAGCAGGCGCGCGGCTATCGCCAGCGCATCCTCGACGCCCTGCCTGCCGGCATGGTGTTCGAGCCGCTGATGACGCTCTACCTGACGGACAACACGCGCGCCGAGGAAATCACCACGGCCCATGAGAGCGGCTTCATCCACGCCCTCAAGCTGTATCCGGCCGGCGCCACCACCAACAGCGATGCGGGCGTGACCGATCTCGCCCGCTGCAGCACCGTGCTCGAGCGCATGCAGGCGGTAGGCATGCCGCTGCTGGTGCATGGCGAAGTGGCCGATTCGGCCGTCGATACCTTCGACCGCGAAGCGGTGTTCATCGACAAGATCCTGATTCCGCTGCGCCGGCAGTTCCCGGCCCTGAAGATCGTGTTCGAGCACATCACCACGCGCCAGGCGGCGGAGTACGTGCGCGACGCCGAGGGCCCGATCGCGGCCACCATCACGCCGCAGCACCTGCTGTACAACCGCAACGCCCTCTTCGTCGGCGGTATCCGTCCGCATTTCTATTGCCTGCCCGTGCTCAAGCGCGAGGAACATCGCCTGGCTCTGGTGGCTGCCGCCACGTCGGGCAATCCGCGTTTCTTCCTCGGCACCGACAGTGCGCCGCACGCCAAGGGCCTGAAGGAGCATGCCTGTGGTTGCGCCGGCTGCTACAGCGCGGCCAACGCCATGGAACTCTACGCGGAAGCCTTCGAGGATGCGGGTGCGCTCGATCGGCTGGAAGGGTTTGCCAGCTTCCACGGTGCGGATTTCTACGGCCTGCCGCGCAATACCGGCACCCTCACACTCAAGCGCATGGACTGGCAACTGCCGGCCGAGATGCCGTTCGGCGATACCACCATCGTGCCGCTGCGCGGTGGCGAAACGATGCGGTGGAAGGCGGTCTGAGGCAGGCCGCAGCGCCTGGGCCCGCGCTTGCCGCGTGGCCCGGCCCGCTGGACGGTATCGACTGGTCGCAGCCCTGGCTGGCACCGTATCGCGCGATCGGCGAGCCACTGGCCGGGGCCATTCGCTCTGGTGCCACGCTCATCGCGCTACTCAGCGCAGAAGCTGCTCGTGGGGGCCTCGTCAACGCGGCCGGACGCCGTGTGCGCTTCGTTGCGCAGTCGGAACTCCCCAAGGGCGTCGCGTATGAAACGCATATTCATGCAACCGGCTGTGTGCCGACGCGCGACAACCTGCACGATTTCTTCAATGCCCTGATCTGGCTACACTTTCCACAGGCCAAAGCCCGGCTGAATGCCTTGCAGGCGGAGCAGATCGCAGTGCACGGTCAACAAATGCGCGGCGCCGTGCGTGATGCCGCGACGCTGTTCGACGAGAATGCCGCCCTCGTCATTTCAGCCGATGCCGAGCTACATGCCGACATGCGCGGCTTTTCATGGCAGCGTCTGTTCGTGACACGGCGTGCCGCGTGGGCGGATTGCCGGGTGCTGATTTTCGGGCACGCCCTGCTGGAAAAACTGATCGCGCCCTACCGTGGCATCACTGCGCACGCCTGGCTTGCCGACGGCCCGGCCGCGCCGTTGTGGCCGGATTCTGACCTGGCTGGCGCGCTCGCGGCTGCGCCGCTGGTCAGCCGCATGCTGACACCGTTGCCGGTACTCGGCATTCCGGGATGGTGGCGGGACAATGCGGATCCGGCGTTTTATGCGGACACGACCGTCTTCCGGCCAGGGCGGTGGAACGTGCGGCAGAACGCGCGGTCGGCGCGCATCGCATGAATGTGGGGATGGTGGTAGACTGCGCCCGCGAAGCAGGACAGGCAATCGCTGCTTCCGCGCATGCGCGGAAGGGGAGGAAAGTCCGGACTCCACAGGGCAGGGTGATGGCTAACGACCATCCGCGGTGACGCGAGGAATAGGGCCACAGAGACGAGCGTATTCAGTTACGGTGAAACGCGGCAACCTCCACCCGGAGCAATCCCAAGTAGGCAGGCATTGAAGCGGCCCGCCGAGCCTGCGGGTAGGGAGCTAGAACCGGTCGGTAACGGCCGGTCCAGATGAATGATTGTCACGGTGCGCGGCTCGCCGCGTGTCGCACAGAATCCGGCTTATCGACCTGCTTCGCCCATTCTTCCGTGTGTGCGTACGCTTTGTGCGCTTTCTTCGTCACTCCGCGTCCTGGCGCACGTCCAGGTTACCGGGCGAGGGCGGTCAGGCTTCGACGATTTCCAGCGTGTGGCTCATTTCTGCCGACTTGGCCAGCATGATGGAGGCGGAGCAGTATTTGTCATGCGACAGCTGGATGGCACGCTCGACCGTTTCGCGCTTCAGGTTGCGTCCGGTGACAGTGAAGTGGAACACGATGCGCGTAAACACCTTGGGATCTTCCTTTGCACGTTCCGCCTCCAGGCGGACGGTGCAGCCCTGCACATCCTGCCGGCTACGCTTGAGGATCAGTACCACATCGTAGGCGGTGCAGCCACCGGTACCCAGGAGCACCATCTCCATCGGGCGCGGGGCCAGATTGTTGCCGCCCCCTTCTGGGGCGCCGTCCATGGCAACGATATGGCCGCTGCCCGTCTCCGCGATAAAACTCATGCCCTGTGGGCCCATCCAGCTGACCTTGCATTCCATGACGGATTCCGTTGTGTAGTAAACAGGGAACGATTGTACCGATTCTGCGACTACGCAATGTATGGCGATGGGTCAAGATCGAATTGCTGCAAAGCAACATGATTGCATGAGTGCACCAGACTGGGGCGGGTTCGAATTTCCCCTCTAAAGCTGGTCTGTCGTGACTTTGCAACTCGTATTAAGTATCTGATTTAAAAAGAATTAATTCTTGTTTATGGTGGGTGAAACTATTTTTTACAATACAAAATGGCATTTCACGCCGCAACTTATCTTGCGTTGCACAACCGGTTGTGTATAATGGGAACCATTGATTGACGCACTTCACGAGTTCCGCTAGGCAACGTGATGTGGCTTAAGCGACGTCTCCGAGTGCTCAGTCTCCCAGTGTCTCCTCCACCCTCCTCCTTTGGTGGATTTAAACCCAAGCCTCTCGGCTTGGGTTTTTTTTCGCCTTTTCCGTATCGCTTGCCGGTATTCCTTGTTTTTTCAAGGGTTTATGGATAGAATCCTCGGTTTCCCCGTTGCCCATGGGGGAGAGCCGTGCGCCAGGCGCGTGCGGCAGGGCGGCTTGTATCAAGCGGCGCATATGAACGTCATGCGATGCAAGACCGGAATCGGGCGCATTCAATGTCAGGAAATATCATGAAAACCTTTTCCGCCAAGCCTGCAGAGGTCGAGCGCGAGTGGTTCGTGATTGACGCGACGGACAAAGTCCTCGGCCGTGTTGCCAGCGAAGTGGCACGCCGACTGCGCGGCAAGCACAAGCCGGAATTTACTCCGCACGTCGACACGGGTGACTACATCATCGTTGTCAACGCAGGCAAGCTGCGCGTGACGGGCGCGAAAGCGACCGACAAGATCTACTATCGCCACACCGGCTATCCGGGTGGTATCCGCGAAATCAGTTTCGACAAGATGCAGCAGCGTTTCCCGGGTCGTGCCCTGGAAAAGGCTGTGAAGGGCATGTTGCCGAAGGGTCCGCTGGGCTACGCGATGATCAAGAAGCTGAAGGTGTACGCCGACGCTGATCATCCGCATACCGCGCAGCAGCCGAAAGCGCTTGAAATCTAAGGGGCCCAGCCATGATCGGAAACTGGAACTATGGTAC
>DATLHT010000008.1:0-35360 GCA_035539795.1 Burkholderiaceae bacterium | reverse complement strand
TGGTGGTGCAGACGGCCTACCCCGGCGCCTCGCCGGAATCGGTGGAATCCGATGTCACCCGCAAGATCGAGGAAGTGGTCAACACCATTTCCGGGATCGACGAGATCTTCTCCAACTCGTACCAGGACAATTCGGTCGTCGTCATCCAGTTCCAGCTCACGGTCGATATCGGCCGCGCCGCACAGGATGTGCGTGACAAGATCGCCCTGATCCGCCCGCAGTTCCGCGACGAGGTCGAGGAACCGCGCGTGCTGCGCTACGACCCGACCGAACTGCCGATCTTCTACCTCGCGGTGCAGAACGCGCCCGGCAAGGATCCGTCAGCCCAGCGTTCGGCACGCGAGCTGACGACCATCGCCGACCAGATCGTCAAGAAACGCCTCGAAGCCGTGCGCGGCGTCGGCGCGATTTCGCTGGTCGGCGGCACCAAGCGCGAGATCGAGGTCAAGCTGCGCCCGCAGGCCATGGAAGCGCTGGGCGTGAGTGTCGATCAGGTCATGAACGCGCTGCGCAGCGAGAACCAGGAACTGCCAGCCGGTGCGCTGCAATCATCCTCGACCGAACAGATCGTGCAGATCAAGGGACGCGCGCTGGCGCCCGAGGATTTCGCACGTATCATCGTGGCGCGGCGCGGCGGGCAGGCGGTGACGCTCGACCAGGTCGCCGAAGTCCGGGACGGCCAGGAAGAGCAGGACAGCCTGGCGCTGCTCAACGGCCAGCGCGGCCTGTTCCTGACAGTCATCAAGGCACAGGGCGAGAACGCCGTGGCCACGGTGGACGGCCTCGTGGCGATGCTCGACGACGTGCGCAAGATGGTGCCGGAAGGCGTGGAACTGAAGGTCATCAACGATACCGCGCGCGGCATCCGCAACAGTGTGTCGGAGGTGCGCAGTACCTTGCTGGAAGGGGCGGCACTCACCATCGTCATCGTCTTCCTGTTCCTCGGCTCATGGCGCAGCACGGTCATCACCGGCCTGACACTGCCGATCTCGCTGATCGGTACCTTCGGCGTGATGTACATGTCCGGCTTCACGCTCAACGTGATCACGCTGATGGCGCTGTCGCTATGCGTCGGCCTGCTGATCGACGATGCCATCGTGGTGCGCGAGAACATCGTGCGCCACAACCTGATGGGCAAGACACACCGCGCCGCCGCGCTCGACGGCACGAGCGAGATCGGGCTGGCGGTACTGGCCACCACACTCTCCATCGTCGCGGTGTTCCTGCCCGTCGGCTTCATGGGCGGCATCATCGGCCGCTTCTTCCATCAGTTCGGCGTCACCGTGGTGGCAGCCGTGCTGATCTCGATGTTTGTGTCGTTCACGCTCGACCCGATGCTGTCTTCGGTGTGGCGCGATCCAGACCTGCACGGCACCGGCAACAAGGGCAGCTGGTATGGCCGCACCTTCGGCCGCCTGCTGGACTGGTTCAGCCGGCGCATGGATGCGCTTTCGCACGGCTATGCCGGGATGCTCGGCTGGGCGCTGCGCCATCGCATCGCCACCGTGGTGCTGGCGGTGGTGGCTTTCTTCGGCAGCTTCACGCTGGTGCCGCTGATCGGCACGGAATTCGTACCGGCCGCCGACCTGTCGGAAACGCAGATCGGTTTCACCACGCCGGTCGGCTCGTCGCTCGATGTCACCGAAAGCAAGGTCAAGCAGGTGCAGGCTGCGCTCGGCGAATTTCCCGAAGTGCTGTACTCCTACGCCACCATCAATTCCGGCAACACGGCCGGCAAGAACAACGCGCTGGTGTCGATCCGCCTCAAGGATCGCCGCGAACGCAATATGAGCGTGAAGCAGTTCAATGGCGTGCTGCGCGAGCGCATGACCCGCATTGCCGGCATCAAGCTCACGCAGGTTGGCATGCCGGACGGTGCGGGCGGACAGAAGGCGATCCAGTTGTCGATCCAGGGCGACAGCCTGCCGGAACTCAAGCGCCTGTCGGATGAAGCGCTGGCGCGGCTCGCCAGGATCGATGGTCTCGTGGACCTCGATTCCAGCCTCAAGGAAGACCGGCCTACCGTGGAAATCCGCATCCGCCGCGAACTGGCCTCCGATCTCGGCATCGGTCTCAACCAGATCGGCAATGCCCTGCGCCCGCTGCTGGCCGGCGATGCTGTGACGAGCTGGCGCGGACCGGATGACCAGAACTACGACGTGCGCGTACGCCTGCCGCGCGATGCGCGCACCGGCGTGGCCGATCTCAAAGGCCTGATGATCGCCAGCACGCAGACGACCGCCGACGGCGCCCCGCGCATGGTGCCGCTGCGTCAGATCGCGGAGATCGTGCCTTCGACTGGCGCGGCCAAGATCAGCCGCCGCGACTTGCTGCGCGAGGTGGAAATCACTGCCAACGCCGCCGGCCGCTCGCCCGGCGATCTGGCGCGCGAGATCGACTTGACGATGCAGTCACTTTCTTTACCCACGGGTTACAAATATCGTTTTGGCGGTTCCACCAAATCCATGCGAGAGTCCTTCGGGTACGCGGTTTCGGCGCTGGCGCTGGCGATCATCTTCATCTACATGATCCTGGCCTCCCAGTTCGGCAGCTTCTTCCAGCCAGTGGCGATCATGATGTCGCTGCCGCTCACGCTGATCGGCGTGTTCCTGGCGCTGCTGCTGTTCCGGTCGACGCTGAACATGTTCTCGATCATCGGCTTCATCATGCTCATGGGGCTGGTGACCAAGAACGCGATCCTGCTGGTGGACTTTGCCAACCAGGCGCGCCGCGGCGAGCACGGCAAGGCAGCACTGGGTCGCGAGGCAGCCTTGGTGGAAGCGGCGCGCGTGCGGCTTCGGCCGATCCTCATGACCACGCTGGCAATGATCTTCGGCATGGTGCCGCTGGCCTTCAGCCTCGGCGAAGGCTCGGAACAGCGTGCGCCGATGGGCCAGACGGTGATTGGCGGCATCATCACCTCGTCGGTGCTGACGCTGGTGGTGGTGCCGGTGATCTACACCTACCTGGATGACCTGGCAGCGTGGCTGCGGCGCAAATGGCGCGGCAAGGACGGCCCGGACGGCGATTCGGATGGCAAAGGCGATGAGCCGGACGATCCGGGGCACCCCGCCGGCAACACCGTGGTGATCCCCTGAACCGCCCTGCGGACTTGATAGAATGCAGGGTTGGATGCCGTGGCCACGGTTTGGCCCGTGCGGTAGATGAATGGAAGGAAATGCAAATGGATATCGAACAGGCACGCTTCAATATGATCGAGCAACAGATCCGTCCGTGGGACGTGCTCGACCTGGAAATTCTCGATCTGCTGGCCATCGTCAAGCGCGAGCTGTTCGTCCCCGCGGCCTACCAGGCGCTGGCCTTTGTCGACATGGAAATCCCGTTGCCCGCTGGTCAGAACATGCTGGCCCCGCGCGTCGAGGCCCGCATGCTGCAGGAACTGGGCGTGCGCAAGCATGAGACCGTGCTCGAAATCGGCGCCGGCTCCGGCTACATGGCCGCCCTGCTGGCCCATCGCGCGCAGCAGGTCACCACGCTCGACATCGTGCCCGAACTGGCCGACATGGCGCGCCAGAACCTCGCCCGCCACGGCGTGACCAACGCCCAGGTGCTCGAAGCGGACGGCGCGCATGGCTATGCCGCCGGCGCTCCGTTCGACGTGATCTGCGTCTCCGGCGCCTTGCCTGTGGTGCCGCGCGCCATGCTCGACCAGCTCAAGGTCGGCGGCCGCCTCGGCGCCATCGTCGGCGCTGCGCCGGTCATGACGGCCCAGCTGATCACGCGCCTGTCGGATACCGAATTCCAGACCGTGAACCTGTTCGAGACCATGGCGACGCCGCTGATCGGTGCCGACGACCTGCCGCGCTTCCGCTTCTGAAGCGGGCAGACAACAGACCGGACCCGACAGACCAGACGGATCATCCTGACAATGCAGAACCTCACCGCTCCCGAACTTGCTGCCTGGCTGGCCGAGCCAGCCCCGGCACGCGGCCGGCCCGTGCTGCTCGATGTGCGCGAGGACTGGGAATTCCAGACCTGCGCCCTGCCCGGCAGCCTGCACATGCCGATGGGCAGCGTCCCGCAACGGGCGGCGGAGGTCGACGAGGATGCACCCGTCATCTGCATCTGCCATCACGGCATGCGCAGCCTGCACGTGGCGGGATTTCTCGAGCGCCAGGGCTTTACCGATGTCTATAACCTGACGGGCGGCGTGGATGCCTGGGCCCGGCAGGTCGATCCCCAAATGCCGGTCTATTGAATGTCGAATCCCGGAGTCCGCATGTCTTTCGCTTCCTTTGCCCCGACCCCGCTCCGCGCTGCCGTGGTAGCCCTGCTCGTCCTGAGTCCGTTGGCGCACGGCGCCGACCTGCTGCAGGTCTATCACGAGGCGCAAGGAAACGATGCGCAATACGCCAGCGCGCGCTTTCAGGCGCAGGCCGGACAGGAAGCGCTGCCGCAGGCGCGTTCGGGACTGCTGCCGCAGATCTCCGGCAGCGCCAGCATCACGCGCAGTGAAGTCGACCAGCGCTCGCCGATCCGCGTGGAACGCAACGGCACCTCCAAGGGCTGGTCGCTCAACCTGACCCAGCCGCTGTTCCGCTGGGACCGCTGGGAAACCTACAAGCAGGGCGAACTGCAGGTGGCGATTGCCGACACCACGCTGGCGCAGGCTTCGATCGACCTGATCACGCGTGTCAGCGACGCGTATTTCAACGTGCTGGCAGCACAGGACAATCTGTATCTCGCCGGCGCACAGAAGGATGCGATCTCGCAGCAGCTCGAGCAGGCCAAGCGCAACTTCGAGGTTGGCACGGCAACCATCACCGACACCAACGAAGCGCAGGCCAGTTACGACCTCGCAGTCTCGACCGAGATTGCCGCGCGCAGCGCGCTCGAGGTCGCACGCGCCACGCTGCAGCAGATCACCGGCAAGCCGGCCGAGGAACTGATGGGCCTGCGCCCCGGGGCCCCGCTTCCGGGCCCCGTACCGGCCGACGTCACGAGCTGGTCGGAGCGCGCCGAAGACGGCAATCTGCAGGCCATCATTGCCAGCCTCAGCGGCCAGATCGCGCAGCGCGAAACCAAGAAGGCACGTGCCGGCCATCTGCCCACCGTCGACCTGGTGGCGTCACGCAGCTACAGCAGCAACAGCACGGCATCGCAAAGCACGACCAATCTGGGGGGCACGCGCAGCGACTCCAGCCAGATCGGCGTGCAGGTGACAATTCCGCTGTTCTCCGGCGGCTACACGCAATCGCGCGTGCGCGAGACACTGGCGCTCGAAAACAAGGCTGCCAGCGATTACGATTTTGCGCGCCGTACCGCGGCGCAATCGGCGCGCCAGTACTACTCGGGTGTCACAAATGGGCTCGCCCAGGTGGCGGCGCTCGAAGCCGCCGAAAAATCGGCGCTGAGCTCACTGGAATCGAACCGCCTGGGTTACGAGGTCGGCGTGCGCATCAACATCGATGTCCTGAATGCCCAGGCGCAGTTGTTCGCCACGCGGCGCGACCTGCAGCGCGCGCGCTACGACACGATCCTGAACGGCCTGCGACTGAAGGCTGCGGCCGGCACGCTGACCGAAGACGACGTGGTGCAGATCAATACCCTGTTGACGGCCACGAGTGCCAGCCTCACGGCGCTGCCCGCCGGCACGGCGAAGGCTGCGCCGCGGAAATCGCCGGCGTCGCCGTCCACGGCCCCGCTGACCCAGCCACGCGCCACAAGCCGCGCAGCCGGCTGAAGCTGAGGCGCGCCGCTTACTTGCGACGCGCCGGCTCACGCTCCTGAAGCTGCAGGAGTTCGCCTGCAGACGTTTTCCACATCACCTGCCGTCCACCCGGCGCGGCCTCCGAGGGCTGTGCCGCGACGCGCTCGAGCGGCGCAGAGAAGGCAGCCTGCAATCCCGATTCGACTGCCATGCGTTCGGGCTCACATGCCCGCCGCGTACTGACAAGCTGCATGAAGCGAATGCCCGATGCGGTTTTGGCGTAGCCCCCACGCACCTGGTTGCAGCCGGTGTTGCCGGACACTGCACCCTGCTCGGCATCGATGCCATTGCTGAACAGCAGGAACACCGGCTCGCCCGTCGGCAAGGCGCGCTCGGCGCCCTCGGTGGTCTGCCACCGCACCAGTTCCCAACGCGCCAGCCCGCCATCGGTGGCCGCATCTTGCGACGTCGCGGCGGGCTTGCCGGCACAGGCCGCCAGCCCGCCCAGTGCCAGCAGCGCAAGGCCAGTGGCCAATCTGCGCCAGGTTTCCATCGACTCGTGTGGCTTGTGTGTCATGCGCATCTCCTCGAAGGTGACTGTCAGGATCGCTTGTTCAGCGTACCGGCACCAGCGCTGCCAGTACATCGACCGTACGCGCGGTCGCCCCGCGATGCGCACCGGCAAACCGCGTGGCGGCTTCACGCCGGGCCTGCAGATCGACCGGATCGGCCAGCAAAGCGTGCACGGCCCGCGCCAGCGCCCCGGCATCGGGCACGCGCAGGCAGGCGCCGGCGGCAATGGCATCTTCCGTGGCCTGGGCAAAATTGAAGGTGTGCGGCCCCACCAGCACCGGCGTACCCACGGCACAGGCTTCAATCAGATTCTGCCCGCCCAGGGGCAGCAAGCTACCGCCGATGAATGCGGCGTCCGACGCGCTGAAATACATCGTCATCTCGCCCATCGAATCGCCGAGCAGCACATCGGTGTCGATACGTTCCGGCCAGGCCGTCAAGGCACTGCGCCGCTGCAGCGTAAAACCGGCCTGGATCACCAGTTCGGCCACCACGTCGAAACGCTGCGGATGACGCGGCACAAGGATCAACGCCGCGCGACGTCCTATGCTTTCGGTCTGCTGCCGCCAGGCGGCCAGCAGCAGTGCCTCTTCGCCTTCACGCGTACTGCCGGCGCACCATACGGCGCGCCCGTCGTGCGCGAGCGCGGCATGCAACGCCGCACCTTTTTCCTGCAACGCGGGCGGTGGCGCCATGTCGAACTTGAGGTTGCCGGTGACCTCCACCTGCAGCACACCGAGCGCACGATAGCGCTCCGCGTCGCCCGGCGTCTGCGCCAGGATGCGCGTGAAGCCGCCGAATACTTCGCGCGCCGCACGACCCAGACGCAGCGTGCGCCGATAGCTGCGCGGCGACATGCGTGCATTGACCAGACACAGCGGCACACCTGCGCGCCGACAGCCGTGCACGACATTCGGCCAGATCTCGGTTTCCATCACCAGCCCCAGCTCGGGGCGAAAATGCCGCAGGAATCCGCTGATCGCCCAAGGCACGTCATAGGGTAGATAGCATTCATGCACACGAGGTTCCGCGGCAAACAACTCGGCGCCGGTGCGCCGCCCTGTCGGCGTCATGTGCGTCAGGACAATCGCGTGGTCGGGAAAGCGTGCCAGCAACGCCTCGATCAGCGGCTGCGCGGCACGCGTTTCGCCGACCGAGACCGCGTGTACCCACAGGCAGCGGTCTTGCGCCAGCGTCTGCCGGCCATAGCGGCCGAAGCGCTCGCCAATATGCTGACGATAGCCCGGCTCGCGCCGGCTGCGCCACAGCAGGCGCAGGCAGGCCACCGGCAGGGCCAGGTGCCAGAGCGCGGTATACAGCCAGCGCAGCATCATTCTGCCGCCTCTGCCATGACGCGCAGGGCGGCGGCATGGACCGTCTCCACATCCGGCACCACACCCTGGTCGCCTACATTGGCGATGCACGGCGCCCAGTAGCCTTCGGTCTTCCAGCGGCCGGTAGCCGTGTAGATCTCCACGGTCGGACGCTCGAGCGCCGCAGCGATATGCACGAGACCGGTATCGACACCAACGATCAATGTGGCACGCTGGATCAGGCCGAATGCCTGCAAGAGCGAGAAACGCGGCAGGACGCGCGCGCCCGGCACGCCGCTAGCAATGGCCTGGGCCTCGGCATGTTCGGCCGCGCTACCCCACGGCAGCAGCAGCGTCAGCCCCTCGGATTGCAGACGTTGCCCCAGGGCATGCCAGTGCGCCACGGGCCAGCGCTTGCGCGCGCCGGCGGTGGCATGGAAACCCACGGCAAAACGTGCCGGCAGGTTGTGCCAGAGCGGGTCATCCACGTGCAGCTGCTGCGCGGCAGGGCCAAAGAAAGCTGGCATGCTGTCCGGAATACGGCCGGTCACGGCGGCACCGAGCAGGCGTGAGCGCTGCACTGCGTGCGTACGCAGCGGCACGGTGATGGAACGCGTATAGAACCAGCGGCTGACCGGCTCGTAGCCCGAGCCTTCGGTGGCATTGGCGAGCCCGATCACTTCGGCACCGGCCGTCCGGCGCGCCCAGCCGGCGACTATGGCGGTCTTGAGCAGGCCTTGCGTGTCGATCACCGCATCGTAGGTCTCTGCCTTGAGCGTGCGCCGAAACGCGGCCAGTTCGCGCCACGCGGAACGCTGCCTCAGTTGCTTGCGCCAGCGCCGCAACGCGAACGGGATGATGCGATCGACGCCGGGCACCAGCCGCACCAGCTCGACATATCCCTCCTCGACCACCCAGTCGATGGCGCAATCGGGCCAGCGGGCCTTGAGGTCGTAGACGAGCGGCATGTTATGCACGACGTCGCCGAGCGACGAAACCTTGACGATCAGGATGCGGCGCATCGTCTCAGAACGGCAGCTGCGCGTCGGGCTTGGCCGCCAGGATGACCTCGCGGAAGGCCGCCTGGATGCGTGCCAGCGCGGCATCGTTGTCGGCCTCGAAACGCATCACCACCACCGGCGTGGTGTTGGAGGGCCGGGCCAGGCCGAAACCGTCTTCGTACTCCACGCGCACGCCGTCGATCTTGTTGACCTCCCGCGCCCCAGGGAACGTGGCGTTGGCCTTGATGCGATCCAGCAGGGTGAAGGGTTCGCCTTCCGCGCATTTCAGTTGCAGTTCCGGCGTGCAGTTGGAGTTCGGCAGCGCATTGAGCAGCGCCGCCGTGTCGGCCACCCGCGAGATGATCTCGAGCAGGCGTGCTCCGGTGTAGAGCCCGTCGTCAAAGCCGTACCAGCGATCCTTGAAGAAGATATGGCCGCTCATCTCACCCGCCAGCGGCGCGCCGGTCTCCTTGAGCTTGGCCTTGACCAGCGAATGGCCAGTCTTCCACATGAGCGGCTCGCCGCCGTGCTCGCGGATCCACGGTGCCAGCTTGCCGGTGCATTTGACGTCGTAGATGATCCGCTCGCCCGGATGGCGCGACAGCACCTCCTGCGCGAACAGCATCAGCTGGCGGTCGGGAAAGATGACCTGCCCGTCCTTGGTGACGACACCGAGGCGGTCGCCATCCCCATCGAAGGCCAGGCCGATCTCGCAATCGGTCTCGCGCAACGTGCGGATCAGGTCGTCGAGATTCTCCAGATGGGCCGGGTCGGGATGATGGTTGGGGAAGGTCCCGTCGACCTCGCAGAACAGTTCCGTCACCTCGCAACCGAGCGCGCGGAACAGGGTCGGCGCAAACGCGCCTGCCACGCCGTTGCCGGCGTCGACGGCAATCTTCATCGGGCGTGCCAGCTTCACGTCGCCGGTGATGCGATCGAGATACTGTTGGGCGATATCGACCTGCACATAGCTGCCTGCGCCGGCCGCAAAGTCGCCGCGCACGATGCGCTCGCGCAGTGCCTGGATCTGCTCGCCATAGATGGCCTGCCCGGCCAGCACCATCTTGAAGCCGTTGTAGTCGGGCGGATTATGGCTGCCGGTCACCATGATGGCCGAGGTGGCGCGGCGGCCGTCGAGTTCGACATTGGCGCCGAAGTACACCATCGGCGTGGCCACCATGCCAAGGTCAATGACATCCACGCCAGTGGCGCGCAGCCCTTCTACCAGCCCGCCCAGCAGGTCGGGCCCGGACAGGCGGCCGTCGCGGCCCACCACGGCAGTCTGCTCGCCGAGCGCGCGCATGGCCGAGCCGAAGGACTGGCCGATCAACCTCGCCACGTCGCGATCCAGGGTCTTGCCGATGATGCCGCGGATGTCGTAGGCCTTGAAAATGGAGGCGTCGAGTTGCATTGATATGTTCCTGAGCGGTCGTCGCGCCGGAGGACGCAGACCTGACGAGTTCGCCAGCCACACGCTGCTCCGCGCAGTCAAACCCGTATTTTGCCGGATTCTGGCGAGCAGGCCAGTTTATAATGCCCAGCACCCCATTTCCGCGCAGCCTGGCAGAAAAGACAGGCAGACACGGAACAGACACCGGCAGACCATGGCAGATTCCCCGCTGAAAATCGCGTACCTGATCACCGACTCCGGGACAGGCGGTGCGCAACGGCATCTGGCCGACCTGTACGCCGCACTGGCCGGGCGCGTCGACGCCACGGTCCTGGCCGGCGGCGAAGGCGCCATGCTGCGCGAGATGGAAGCGACCGGCGCGCGGGCGATTCCCGTGCCGCTGCTCGACAATTCGCTCTCGCCACTGCGCGGCATGCGTCTGTTGGGACAGATCGTGGCCACGCTGCGTCGCGTCCGTCCGGACCTGATCCATGCGCACAGCGCCAAGGCCGGCGCCATCGCGCGGCTGGCTGGCGCGCTGCTCCGCATTCCCGTGGTCTACACGGTGCACGGCTTTGCCTTCAAGCCAGAAGCGCCAGCCCTGCAGCGGCTGGTGGCCCAGCTCACGGAAAGCATGCTGGCGCCTTTCACCACGCGCATGATCTGTGTTTCCTCGGCCGAGCATGCCATGGCGCGCCGGCTGCCGCTGCGCACCGCGCGCATCGCGACGATTCCCAACGGCATTCCCGATACAGCGCACCGCGCCGATCCGACGGCGCGTGTCGAACGCATCGTCATGGCGGCGCGCTTTGCCCCGCCCAAGCGCCCCGACCTGCTAATCGATGCCGGGCGGCGGCTGCAGCCATCCCAGCCCGTCGAAATCATCATCGCCGGCGATGGTCCGCAGCTCGACATCATGCGCGCCTATGCGAGCAACACGCCGCCGCTGGTGCAGATCACGCTACCGGGCGAAGTCGAGGACATGCCCGCGCTGCTGGCCTCCGCGCAGATCTTCGTGCTCCTGTCAGACCATGAAGGCTTTCCGCTTTCGGTGCTCGAGGCCATGCGCGCCGGCCTGCCCATCGTGGCCAGCGACCTGCCAGGCATCCGCGAACAGCTCGACAACGGCAACTGCGGCGTGCTCGTGCCGCCGCGCAATCCCGGCGCGGTGGCAGCCGCGCTGCAGGCCCTGGCCGCCGATCCAGCGCGCCGTGCGGAACTGGGCAATGCCGCACGCCGCCGCTACGCTTCTCACTATCGCATCGGTCCGATGGCCGAACTGACCTGGCAGGTCTACCTCGATACCCTGCAAGCACGCAAACGGCCATGACATCTTCCAAGCCTCCCGTTCCAGCCGGCCAGTCAGCCCTCTCGGGACCGAGCACGATGTCCGAACTGGCGCGCCGCCGCAGCCGCATGCTGGCGTGGGGCGTGCTTGGCCTGACGCTGTTCGCATGCAATCTCTGGCTCGCGCACCAGGCCGCCCAGCGCGGCTACGTCACCTATGTCTTCACGCAGACCATCCTCTGGTCGGTGCTGCCCTACCTGCTCGCTTGCCTGATGATCGACCGCACTATCCATGTGCCGTCCATCGAGGGCAACAGCCTGATTGGCCTCTCTACCGCTGTGCCGTTCGCTGTCCTGCTCGGCGTGGTACTGATGTTCCACCTGCCCTATTCGCGCGGCGCGCTGCTGCTCAGCTATGGCGTCACGCTGCTGTGGCTGTGGCTCGGCTACCGGCGCTTCATCAGCCGCTACGTGCCGGTGTTCGGTGCGCTCGATGCGCAAGCCGTCGGCACACTGCAGGCCATGCTCGACATGCCGGGGGCGGCCCGGCCCGCGCCGGCCACGCTGCGCGTCGTGCAGAGCCAGGCCGAAGCGCGGCAGTGCGATGGCATCATGCTCGACCGGGGCGCACCGCTCAACGACGAACAGGCGCGCCTGCTGGTGCAGCTCAAGATCAGCCATGTGCGTATCTATTCGGTGGAGCGCGTAGGCGAACTGCTAACGGGCCGTGTGGGACTCGCGCATATCGACACGGAATTCCACGACGACCATGTGTCGCGCCTGCTGTTCGACGCCTTCAAGCGCCTCACCGACATTGCCGGCGCATTGGTGCTGCTACCGTTTGCCTTGCCGGCCTCCTTGCTGGTGGCGCTGGCCATCCGCGTCGAATCGTCCGGCCCCGTGTTGTTCCGCCAGGCGCGCATGGGCCGCTATGGTCACCCCTTCACCCTGCTCAAGTTCCGCAGCATGACGCATGAGCATGGCACGGAGCAGCAGTTCGCGGTGCGCAACGATCCACGTGTCACGCGGGTCGGACGTATCATCCGCAAGTACCGCCTCGACGAACTGCCACAGCTGTGGAACGTCCTGGCCGGCGAGATGAGCCTGATCGGCCCCCGCCCGGAGATCGTGGAGATCGCTCAGCGCTATGCGCAGAGCATTCCTTACTATCCGTATCGCCATCTGGTGCGCCCCGGTCTGTCGGGCTGGGCTCAGGTACAGCAAGGCTACACTGCCACCGATGCCGAGACAGTGACCAAGCTGAGTTATGACCTGTACTACGTCAAGCACCGCTCGCTGGCGCTCGACCTGTTGATCGCTGCCAAGACGCTGCGCACGCTGCTGACCGGCTACGGCGCGCGCTGAGAGACTACATGCGTATCCTGCTCATCACCACAGGCCTGCTGACTGGCGGCGCGGAACGCCAGGTTGTAGATCTCGCGACCGCCTGGCAAGCTGCCGGCCACGCGGTACATATCATCAGCCTTACCGGAACCGCCAGCCAATTTCCCATTCCGGAGGGTGTGGAAGTGACCTTCCTGCATCTGCGCAAGCAGCCGCTGGCACTGCTGCGCGCCCTGAGTGCCGCGCGGGCCGTGGTGCGGCAATGGCAGCCCGATGTGGTGCACAGCCACATGTTCCACGCCAACCTGTTCGCGCGCCTGCTCCGGCTGACCTCCCCCGGCGCCAGCACGGTTCCGCTGTTCTGCACCGCGCACAGCGTGCACGAGGGCGGCTGGCTGCGCATGATGGCGTACCGGCTGACCGATCCTGCCTGCACGCTGACGACGCACGTCAGTGCAGAAGGCAGGGCACGCATGGTCCAGTCCGACGCCGCGCCGGCCGAACGCGTGGTCGTCGTCCCCAATGGCATCGACACGACGCGCTTCGCGCCCGATCCTGCGAGTCGTACCCGCTTGCGTGCGGCGCTCGGCATGCCGGATACGACCCGCGTGCTGCTGCATGCCGGCCGGCTGGTGCCCGAGAAAGCGCAGGACACGCTGCTGGAAGCATTCGCGCAGGTGCACGCCGCGCATCCCGCCACGCATCTGCTGGTTGCCGGAGACGGGCCGCTGCGCGCCGTCCTGGCGCAGCAGATCACTGCGGCCGGCCTGGATGATGCAGTCACCTTGCTCGGCAATCGCGATGACATTCCAGCCCTGATGCAGGCGGCTGACCTGTTCGTGCTGTCGTCTCGCGTCGAAGGCATGCCACTGGTCGTCGCCGAGGCACTCGCGAGCGAACTACCGGTCGTCGCCACCGACGTCTCCGGCATCCGTCTGTTGGTGCGCGACCCAGAGCGCATCGTGCCACCCGGCGAGGCGGCCGCGCTCGCCACCGCAATACAGCGGGCCCTCGATGCACCGCGCAGCCCCGATGCCCGCGTCGCCATCGTGGAAAGCTTCGGCATTGCCGCCATCGCCGAATCCTGGCTCACCCTCTACCAGCAATGCGGCGCATATGACGCCCAGCAGTCCGACGCATGCAGCGGCGACTGACCCATAACGTCCTGTGGGTCCTGGCCGAGCGGGGTGTGCAGACCGTGGCCGGCATCGGCATCGCCGCCATGCTGGCGCGCGCGCTCGGCGTCGAAGGTTTTGGCCTGTTCCAGTATGCTCAGTCGCTGGTGCTGATTGGTGCCGCGGCCACGCTCGTCTGCGGTGCCGAGGTGACCGTGCCGCGGCTGGTCGCATTGCCGGCGGCGGATTCGCACCAGCCACTCTTGCGCCACGTCTTCGTCCTGCGGCTCGCGGCCGCACTGCTGGCCTATATGGGCCTGCTGGTCGCCGTGTTCTGGCTGAGTGACTCAAGTATCCTGCGTGCGACCGTCGCCATTCTTGGCATCAGTATCCTGCTGCGCGAACCGTTCGGTACCGTCATCGCTTGGCTGCAAGCGCAGACCGACAACCGGCCGGCTGCGGTCATTGCCATGGCTGCGCTTCTGGCGAAACTGCTGTTGGTCGGCGCCCTCTATACAGGAGGTGTGCGTACGCTGCCCGCGTATGCCTGCGTGCTGGCGCTCGAGTCGCTGCTAGTCGCGGCATGCCTGGCCGGACTATATGTGCGCCGGACGCGCGGCATGCCGCCGCTGGGACACACGCTCGACCGCACCATGCTGCAGACGCTACTGCATGATGGCGCCCTGTTCTGGCTGGCGATGCTGCTGATGATGGCAGCACGCCGTGTGGATCAGCTGATGCTGAAACCGGCTGTGCCGCTTGCCGAACTCGGTGCATATGCGGCCAGCATGCAGCTGCTGGACAATCTTCTGCTGCTGGCAACCGTCATGGTGAATGCGCTCGCGCCACTGCTGATCTATGCGCAGGCCGACCGGACGATCGCCATACGCCGCGTGGCACAACTGGCCGGTGGCATGGCCCTGCTGGGCCTGGCAGGCGGCGCCGTGCTGGCGCTGCTCGCGCCGTGGGTGGTGCATCTGCTCTATGGCGCAGCCTTCAGCGACGCCGCTGCGCTGCTGCGCCTCGTCGCGCTCGGCAGTGCCCTGCTGTTTGCCGATGCCGCCTTGACTTTGCTTGCCGTGATGTTGCGCCGCCCGGTCTGGATCGTCGGCAAGTGGCTTGCCGTGCTGGTCGCGACGGTAGCCATCGATAGCCTGCTGATACCGGCCTTCGGTGCACGCGGCGCGGCCATTGGCTATCTGTGTGCCAACGCCTGTGCGGTGGCGGTCGGCGTGGCCCTGCTGGTTCGTGTGTGGCGCAGCCGGGAGCATCTGGCATGAGCGTGCGTCCGGCGATCTGTTTCCTCACGGGCACACTTGATGCACTCGCGGGGGCCGAACGCGTAACCGCTGTGATAGCGAGCGCGCTCGCGGCCCGAGGCCATACCGTACATGTGCTGACGCTGTGGGGCGAACGCAGCTGCTATCCCTTGCATCCGGATGTCCGGCTGCATGCACTCCATGCCGAGCGGCCGTCGTTCAAGCGTCGCTATGTGGCAACGGTACGCGCCATCCGCGCATACCTGAAACAGCATGACATCAAAATACTGATCGGTGTCGACACGATGCTCGCCTGGTTCACCTGGCCCGCTGCATTGGGTCTCCCGGTACGGCAGATCGCGTGGGAGCATTGCAACTTCGACGAAGACCTGGGGCGCCGCAGCCGCCGCGTGGCGCGCCGGCTGGCAGCCAGCCGCTTCGATGCAGTTGTGGTGTTGACGAAACGCGACCGGGCGCGCTGGCTCGAGGCCTTGTCGCCACGTGCGCCGATCGTGGCGATTTCCAATCCGCTGCCGTTCGCTGTCGATACCGATGCCGCCGCGGCACAACACGGCAGTGAATACGACAGGACATCGCAAGATGCACGCGCCCGCGCCGACACACCACTGGTCCTGGCTGTCGGCCGTCTGATTCCCGCCAAGGGCTTCGACGTACTGCTGTACGCATGGCACCAGCTGGCGCCGATGTTCCCAGCCTGGCGCTTGCGCATCGTTGGCGAAGGCGAAGCACGCCCCGCGCTCGAGGCACTGCGCGATCAGCTCAAACTCAGTGACTCGGTCGAACTGCCTGGCGCGACGCCAGACGTCCTGCCGCACTATCGCGCAGCGTCCGTGTTCTGCCTCAGTTCGCGCTACGAAGGGTTCGGGCTGGTACTGATCGAAGCCATGGCCTGCGGCCTGCCAGTGGTATCGACCGACTGCCCGACCGGACCACGCGAGATTCTTGCGGGCACGGACGCTGGCCTGCTCGTGCCACCTGACGATGCGACCGCACTCGCGAACGCGCTGGGGCGCGTGATGAAAGACGAGGCATTACGTGCCCGCCTCGGGGCACGGGGACGGCTAGCTGCCGGGCGCTATCACGAACCGGCCATCGTCGCGGCATGGGAGGCCCTGCTGCTGCGGCCTGATCACGACTGACGCGAATGAACCCGTCATCGCACCTGCGGCTGTTGGCCGCAGGACCGCTACCGCCAATTCACGTTCCAGATGGCCGGCGTTTCTGCCATGCGCTTGCAGGCATCCCGGATCTGCGGCCAACCCGGCTTGTAGAGGATGTCGATCAAGCCAAGCGGATCACTGCCTTGTGGGCTCGCCAGGAGGACGAAACGCTTGTCGTCCGGCAACTGCACGAAGTAGCGCTTGATGCCGTCCAGAGGCTTTCCCTGATTGACACCTTGAACCTGAATGGCCTGCGTAAATGTCCTCAGCACATCAGCGCTCAACCGCTCGATGCAGGGCTCCCCGGTAGACTCGCCAGCCTCATGGCATAGGCTCATCAGCCCCATGTACAGCTGTTCGTGCGACAGCCTGATGCCACTGTCCCGCCAGTATGCATCACAGACCGCCTTCACCCGCCCCATGTAGTCATATCCCATTGTGCATTGCATTCTCCATCGCAATCCCCGTTGCTGCACAACTTCGCTCGCCGACGACAATGCCTGTTCGTCCGGCTGCTCCTGCTGGCCTAGCTGTTCCACAACGGACATCGCGCCGAACAGGTCGTCGGTCACAACCTGGGCTACCACGATCAGCGGCACAGCACGCGGTAGAGCAACCCAATAGCGGCGAATCAGTCGGTCACTATCGATCATGCGGACATAGTTGGTGCGCAACTCAGGCGCGCGCCGGGCGGCGTCGCACATGTTCTGCAGACTGAAATAGAAAGCTTCCAACGAACACGAAGAAGCGGTAGCTCGGCTGTACCGTGCATGGATATCGCAGAACGCCCGATACTCCCGACCGAGCGCTTTGCGCATGTGCGCTGCGACACGTACCTGCTGCACATACGGCAGCCGAGTCGCCATGCAGTCCCCAACGGGGTTCTCTTTCAGGATACTGCGCGTCGTTTCGAGAAGTTGCGCGTGAACCGGGCTCGAAATATCGGCCTCTGCCAAATGGGGGGCTCTGGCATGCTCTTGACTTGAAACCTCCGTATTCTCCGGGCCTGCCGGTTCGCACGGAACAGCAAGCGTTACGGGAAGCGACTCATGCAATGTGACAGGCGGAGGTACCGAATCGGAAAGCACAGGCGAGCCCCCTGCCATAGCCGTCGGCCACGGCTGCTGGTGACCATGACACAGCATGGACGATAACAGCACATTCTGCCCGCCGCGTACTATTAGCCCTTGCAGTGACACCGGCGGGGCACCTGAGAATTGCAGGCCGTGATAAACGTGCAATGGCTGCAGGCCCGGCATGGCTGTTGTGAGGGGCATCTGCCGTGCCGTCTGCGTCTGCGCCTGAGGGGAGACGGCACCACGTGCAGGCAGACTGGCGACGCGGAGCGGCGGCGTTCCGCCCTGCCCGCCGGCTGTCCCCAACGCAGACGATGATGCGGCGCGCGTCCTGAGAAACTGGAGGAGGAAACGGCGGGTGCGCCCCTCTACCATGCGCTGCGAAGCAGATACCTCCTGTGCGGATACGATCTCCGAATCGCCAGTTCGCACCGGCGTCTTCTCGTGTCGAGCATAGGGGGAAGCGCGCATCCCGCGCTCACATCCTGCTGATGGCTGCGGTTGAGGCACCACCTGCAGCGTGGGCGACCCCGGCGCCCCCCCATGCTGCCTATGCTGCTGCGGTTCGGATAGCAGGATGCCACGCGAGCGCGCCGTGGTCGTGTGCATATCCGGTGAAAGCTCGGTGGACACGTCGGCTTCGCAGCTCAGGCCATCGGCATTACTGACTTGCTGCAAAGGCAGAAAGCCCGGGCGATTTCCAATCGGAGTCTTCAGCATGGCGCGTTGGCATTGTGAGGGAGACGCTCACGACGATAGGCAGCCCGGCCGCTCCCCCCAAGGAGAATTTTGGCTAAACGAACGATGACAACGCCGCTCTACCTGTCGCTTCGCATCCCGGGTACCGCACCATGTCATTTTTTCCATAGACTCCATTGCTACAGACCGCCATATAAATTGATCCACCGTGTGACTCTCTTCGCCACGTACCTGATCTCGTCTGACGTCGGCTGATACAGAAGATGTGCATGAGCAAACGGGTCCGTACGGCAAATCTGGGCCATCACTACGATCCGTCTTCCCGGCACGAACTCAATAAAGTAATGCGCTGGCAGCCTCTCGCCAAGGTAACTGACCTCGACCAGCGAAGCATACTGAGCCGGTCTGCGCGATGCCACGACACACAAATCCCGGAGATTTTCGTAGAACGCCCGCGGCGAGCATTGCGTACCAGTGAATGTCTGATAATCCTGATGTGCCCGTCTAAAATCGGCGAGATTGCCCCCCAGCGGCATTTGGGCATCAGACAAGGAGACGTCAGTCTCGGGCGCACAAGGCCGCTGGGCAGTCCACTGCAGCATGAAGTCGCGGATGCGCGCACGCGACATGCGTTGCATCAGGGACAACGCAGCACTGTGCGGTAACGGCGAAACAGGCGGTGCCGGCAGGATGGCACGGTACGGGCGCATACCGGCAGCCGGCTGTGGTGCCTCCCGGACCTCGGCTTCATTTCGCGGTGCCGTTGCAACGAGCGCCTGCGGCATCGCGGACGGCTCCGGCGCGGATAGCAGCACCTCCAAGGACATTCTCGACCTAACGCTTGGCGCGGCGGCCATGGCCTGCACAGCAGGTTGCCCCTGCAGACCGGGCTCGTCGCCTTGCAGGACATCGGACAGCATCAGACGCCGCTTGGCTGGCGCACGAACGTCCTGCTCCAGCGGCATAGCCCGGCGTTTCTCGGCATGGGCTGGGCCGCGCCGGGGTGTGCTGCACGACCCGATACGCTCTATCAAGTCCTGCAGGAGGCCACAACGCTGCCGGACCGGGGTATCGGAAAAGTAGCAGGCGATCTTCGGGGTCGCTGTCTGGGTAAAGGGATACGGCGCGAAAATCGTCACAGGCTGGGTTTCGTCCAGCATCATCCGGTACTGGGACAAGCCCAGTCTGTCGGCCTTCTCCACCAGCAACCTTAAGATGAACCGGTCGCCCGCAGTCTCCCATTTCCATCCCGTGTCATCGATACAAGTACACCCGAGCGCGGCTGGCTGCACGTCGGCCTCCTGGGTCAGCGCGGTGACCATGTGAAGATTCTCCAGCATCCAGAGGACCAACCGACCGACATAGGCCTCGATGTGCGTGTCCGCCCCGGATGGTGATGCCTCACCGGTGGTCCTGGCAGACAGCATCTGCGTCAACGAGGGGTATCCGGCGATCTCGACCATCGGCGAGAAGCTCCCGCTACGTTCCTCTCCGCATAACGTGGGGTAGGTGGCGAGCGTATGATCGCCAGGTTGCCAGTCCGGCGTGAACGCCGGCGCCATGAAACAGGGCAGCTGCATAGTCACCGGAAGCGCGGGAGACACGGGAGATGACGGCGCACCGGCGCTGCGTTCCCAGGAAGCCGCGACAGGCAGTTCCGCGCTGGTGTATGACGATTGCATGACCTGCTGGCGGCTTCGGGGAATGTTGCTGGCCCCCTGGCTGGTTCCCCGGCTGGGCTCGTGCGGGTTGGCGGGATGATCGGAGAGCGCACCGAACGCCTTGGCTAGCGAAGGAAAACGGCGCCCGCCAGAAGCACCCTGCTCGCTTCGGATCGGCGGAAAAGAAGATGAATTTGGCATGAAAAATCGGGAAAAACTAAAGCTCCCCGACGATAAGCAGCGTCCGTGCGTCTCTCAAGAAAAAAGATGTAAGTGCGGCGTGACACAACGTGTTTCCGCCCGCAGCTTCGTTGCCCCCTAGCCGGCACAAGATACGGGCCGGGATCGGTGTCGGTACCTTTTTATGACCCTGGTCGCGGGCCCCCCTTCGCGAACTACGCCACCGACCACCGCGCTGCGCCCTCACGGAACGCATAAGCACAATCAGTTGCGTTTCAACGACCACACAGCGCCAGAGATTTCCCGCATATCGGGATTGAGCAGCACGACCAGTCGCGCCAGCGAATGGCAGCGGCTCGGCTTGACCACGACGGTCAGTGTCGGCAAATGCCGCAGCTTGATGTGGTAATAGAAAATACCCGGCCGCATCGGCACGGGCCCGGTCGCCACGGAATACTCCATACCGGAACGACGCCTGGCGATTTCGCAATGCACGCATATCGTCAGAAAGAATTCCTCGATGGACGGCAATCGGCCTTGATGCTTGAGACGCCGGTAGAGCCCCTCAAAATCCTCTTGCCTCTGGCGCAGCGTGGAACGCATGCGGCGCCTCACTGGCTCCCGTTCGGCCGCCGTGGGCGCGCGAATGCCAAACCAGTCCCGCGCAAACGCAGCAATGCCATTGACCGCCTCGTCAACCTGGTGCGAGACCACGGGCTTGTCCGGAAACGGGATATCGTTAGCGCTGGCCGGTGCTGTTCCTGTCATCGGCGGAGTTGATGAGATCCAGGTCGGTGACACAGTCGGCGCAATCGAGACCGGACTGCATGGGGCGCTCAACGGTACATTACGCACAACCTCATCTGCGTGTACTTCTTGAGGCGGCTGTTCCGGTATCGTGCCGTTCAGTGTCGCGTCGCTCGGCGTGGTGTCTTTTGGTGACAGATCATTCGGCGAGGGATTATTTAGCGGCGAGGTATTCGATAGCAGATCACTCGCTGAAACAGCGGGAGACCCCACCGGATCTATCCCCTGCGGCGTGTCCGGGAGCACGATGCGCTGAATCAGGTCGTGCACGGTCGCATGCCGCGATTCCAGGTTGGCGCCGGCCAGCGCAATGCCCAGCACCGGAAAGAGCGCGCAATCGTCCTGCTGCAGCAAGATATCGAGCTCGGCCTGCGTACCCACGCGGACACGCAGGCGACACAGGCCCAGCGCTTCGGCCTGGCGGATCCACGCTTCCGCGATCTGCGTTGTGCCCACCCGGTCTGGCGTCTCGAGATACGCCCGGATCCGCAGCGCCTCCACCAGGCCGGGTGCGAGCTCCGGACACGCGAGCCCATTCTGCAAAAGCGCGAGTCTCTCCAGCAACCACAGCGCAAAGCGGCTCGCAAAGGCATCGTAGTCATCCGCCACACGGTCGTTTGCGCGTGCTGCCTCCCATGCACACTGCACGATCCTCATACCCCTGGCACCTAACATGGGCAACAGATCCCCGGCTTCGGCATACAACAGGCTATGCGCCACGACGGCGGAATCAGTGGGTTGCCAGTTGCGGGAGAATGGCGTTTCGTACAAGTTGACGCGTAATGCTGTAGCTTCTGCGCTGATGCCCCAGGCCGATGCCGCAGGGGTCAGTGCGCGAGGGTAGGGGCGGCTCCGCTCCAACTGGCGGAGTAGGCTGCGCAATAGCCGTCGTGTGCGAGCAGCAGCAGATCTTTCAGCGAGGAACTCCGTCTGGACATGCGCTGGTGCTGTGGAGACAGAAGTTGCCTCTGCTGCCGTAGAGGGAGAGGGAGAGAAAAACCGAACAGGCCGCAACACCATCATTCCTGGGCTAGAAAATCTGGCGCAACGATAAGTAACTGCAGGAGCGCGAGCAAGCGCGTACTTGGGATATACCGGAACAACAGCGGATAGGCGATCGCCGATTCGGCTGGCTGTGGCCCACGCGCACGCATCACACGAAACCGCACACGATACTCGCATGCAGACATTCAGTCCGCGCCATCATCACTGTTGCGATAACTGTGCGCAAGCTCCGCGGTCAATGGCACAATCCTGTCGAGATCGTTTTCCCGAGGAAGACATGATGCGTGCACGATGGCTCACACTTGCCGCGACATTGCTCGCAGGCTGCGGAACCCCACCCACCGCCGGCGACACGGTATGGGTGTCGGTCAGCCGGGTATTCAAGCCGGCCGACCTCGAGCAGTCATGGAACCGCCAGCTCGCGGCGCGTGCGCATGCTGCCGGCCTGAGCCGCAGCGATCTGGAAGCCGGGCGGCTCCTGCAAGTGGAATGTGGTCTCGGGCCGGACTATCAGTGGAGCAGCTACGCCATCTTGCCGCGCAGCTGGACTGCACCGCTCAACAAGGTGCTGGAGATGCGCGTGGACCAGCCCTCGACCGACGAACGGCTGGGCCTGAATCCCGTGACGGGGATGGTCGACAGCTTCCGTTTTCCCGGCAAGCTGCGCCAGTTCGAATTCATTCCGGACTGGAAGGCAAAAGGCCTGTCCTCGAATCTGCGTGCTATCCCCTTGCAGCCCGCTCAGGAAGGGCGGTACGTGTCCATGCACAGCGACTATCTGATCGCGTGCCAGCAGCGGCAACGCTAGCAAACCGTCGCTGCACGCTACCGCTACGCGCACAGTCGATTGCTGGCATGCCCAGCTGGCGACAGTCATGGTGAACACGCTCCAGCCTCACTGAGGTATGGGCAACCGATTACGCAGTTACCGGAGCTAGCGGCGGACATAGTGTATTTTGGGTTTCCCTCGTCAAGAAATCAGGACATGGTTACTGCGGTGCCGTCGGTACCTATTTAGCAGGATGACGCATTCATTCGAGGAGACTAGAATAGGAGCCTTTCCATCGCCCTAGATATCATGCCGCAAGCGCAACTACGACTCTCGGACGCAGCAAGATCGCTTCAGCCTATTGTGCTTGCGGCGGCAGTCATTACGGCTATGTTTTTTTGGCAAGGCCACCTCGGGTTTAGCTTGTGGGACGAGGGATTTCTCTGGTATGGCGTTCAACGGGTCTTAGCGGGTGAGGTTCCGTTCCGAGATTTCATGTCGTACGACCCTGGTCGTTACTATTGGTCTGGCGCATTGATGGCCCTCTGGGGTGACCACGGCATTGTCTCCCTCCGCAAGGCAGTTGCCGTTTTCCAGTTCGCAGGGCTGGGGATAGGCCTGTGGACGCTCCAACGTGCCACTCCCCGTCCCGGTCTCACATTTCTCGTGTTGTCGGCCGCAGTCCTGACAGCTTGGATGTTTCCCCGACATAAGCTCTTTGATATTTCGCTATCCATTATTCTCATAGCCACGCTAGCTTATCTAGGAGAAAATTCATCTACGCGACGCTATTTTGTTGCAGGTTTAGTTCTTGGAATGGTAGCGGTATTTGGGCGCAATCATGGAATTTACGGGTTGAGTGGAAGTATTGTAGCCATTTTTCTTATTGAGGTAACACAGCGTTTTCCGATCGGTTTTTTTAAGCGCATATTGGCATGGATCAATGGTATTTTGCTCGGGTTTTCGCCCATCATCCTGATGAGCGTGCTAATCCCGGGCTTTTCAGAAGCCTTTATCGACAGCGTGTTATACCTACTCCAGATTAAGACCACGAATCTTCCACTGCCAGTCCCTTGGCCATGGAAGGCTGATTTTTCCAGCCTGCCTCTATGGTATGCCGTCCAGAACTTGCTAGTGGGCCTGTTCTTTGTCGCAATTGTCTGCTTTGCAGTAATCGGACTTAGCGTCACTGCATGGCGAGCAGCGCAGGGTAGGCCAATCGAGCCGATCCTCTTGGCCTGCGCATGCCTCGCACTCCCGTATGCCCACTATGCATACTCGCGCGCCGATGTGGGACATCTCGCGCAAGGCATATTCCCTTTCCTACTTGGTACGCTCGCAGTCATCGCAACCCTTAAGATACCTTACAAGTGGCTGGCAGGAATCTTCCTTCTGACTGCGAGCATATACACCATGCGCATTCATCACCCCGCGTGGCTGTGTAACCAACCTGATCAATGTGCAAAACAGAAAATTGGAATTGATACCCTGTTTGTAGATCGAGCCACTGCTGAAGACATTCACATCCTGCAAAACATCATTGCACGCTTCGCCCCACATGGAGAGCCGTTTGTCATCACGCCGTTCTGGCCGGGAGCGTATGCGATAACCGAAACCAAAGCGCCAATGTGGGCGATCTATGCGCTATGGCACCGCGGAGAGATGTTCGAACGACAGGAAATAGAACGAATAAGGACAGCAAACCCTGCGTTTATTCTATTGATCGACCTTCCCCTCGATGGCCGAGATGCCATGCGCTTTGCCAGAACGCACCCCTTCGTCTACGGCTTCATCCAGGCGAATTATCGCGTTGCTGACTTTCAGAGTAAGCCCGGCTATATCGTATATATCCCGAAAGACTTGAAAAATTGAAAAAACTTGCCATCATTCAATCCAACTATATTCCTTGGAAGGGATATTTCGACCTGATTGCATCAGTCGACGAATTCATTCTGTACGATGATATGCAATTCACAAAAAATGACTGGCGTAACCGCAACAAGATCAGGACACCGAAAGGGCTTGAATGGATGAGTATCCCCGTGGGGCAGGACATACGCCGGAGGATCAGAGATGTGACACTTCCCGGTTCAGGGTGGCAGGAAAAGCACTGGCGTATGATTGAAGCAAATTACCGTCGTGCGCCATATTTTCGCGAAGTTGCCCAGATACTCGAGCCCATCTATCGAAAACATGTTCACACAAATCTTAGCGCCTTCAACCGCGCTCTGATTGAACAGATCTGCGCGTATCTCAGCATTGATACTCGCTTCAGTTACTCATGGGACTATCGGCTGGAAGAGGGCAAGACAGAGCGCCTTGTGAGCCTTTGTAAACAAACCGACGCGACTGAGTACGTGTCCGGACCAGCCGCACAAGACTATATCGATCGGCGCTTGTTTGACGACGCGGGAATCAAGATCACATGGTTCGAATATGGGCCGTACGCAGCGTATAAGCAACAATGGAGCGGCCCTTTTGAGCATGCCACTTCGGTTATCGACGTACTTTTTAATTGTGGACCGAGTTCCCTTGCTTACGTGCACAAGGATATCGCCACATCTAGCAGCAGAACATCATGACATCCATTCAGCTAGCTTCTCGCACTCTCCTTTCTGCCACCGAAGCCTCTGAGCATGCTTATCACGTGCAAACACGTGGTTACAGCATCATCGAAGGATTTCTATTGCCATCTGAATGCGAACTTTTACGGCATGCGATGCTGGAAGCGAATGCGCGATATAAGCCTATCGCTGGCTCGGAACGAAGTGCTCTCGACGCCAACCAGCTCCACGACCTCATGGCGACGGATATCAACTTTGCTCGGCTACTGGAGGATCCGCGCCTACAACAACTGGTAGCCCCCCATCTCGGTGAACATTGGATAATGTATGCGGCCACCTCCTCTTCTATCCCGCCGCGCGGAAAGAATTATGCCAGTCGTTTACACGTCGACTCACCTCGATTCGTTCCGGGATGGGCCTTCAATATGGGATTGATATGGACCCTGACTGATTACACCGTGGAAAATGGGGCAGTCAAAGTCCTCCCTGGCTCGCATCATTGCGAGGCCGCGCCATCGGAAGATCTTTTCGAACGCAACTGTATCCAGGTCACGTGCAAAGCCGGTGCGCTCATCATTTTCAATGCCCGCCTGTTCCATCGCACTGCACCGAACTTCACCGATCACTGGCGTCATTCGATGACTGTCAACGCGTGCCGATCCTTCATGAAACAGCGTATGGACTGGGTTCGCTTCATCCCAGTGGAAATCGCCGCGCAGCTCAACGATCAAGCCCGCCGCCTGATCGGTTACGATACTCGCCTGCCTTCCTCGCTCGAAGAATTCTTCGTGCCCGAGGAGAAGCGGCTTTACAAGGCGAATCAAGGTTGACGCATGGACCAACACATCGACGTCAGCGTCATCATTCCGGTCTATAACAACGCGCGCTCACTTCAGGAGTTGGGGCAGCGGTTGGATGTATCTCTTTCCAGCTGCGCACCAAACTATGAAGTTATCTTTATTAATGATGGAAGCAGAGATGACTCCACGGTAGAGCTACACAAGCTCTGCGCCTCGAATCTGCGTTTCAAGGCGATTATTCTTTCTCGCAATTTCGGGCAACATCCGGCGATCTGCGCAGGATTTGAGCACGCGCGAGGGGAGAGCGTGATTCTGATGGACGCCGATCTGCAAGATAGTCCGGAGCACATTCCTGCGCTTTTAGAGGCTCTGCAAAGAGACGATGCTGATATCGTCTACACCATTCGCAAGACCGCTGACCGGAAAATTTCAACTCGCCTGTCATCGGCGTTGTATCACCGTATCTTCTCGAAGATCGTGAACACAGACGTTCCAGTGAACATTGGCACCTTCAGAGCATTCAAGAAGAACGTTCTGCACGCACTGCTGCAATTCCGGGAAGTCAACGTACTGTATGGGCCGCTGATGTTCTATATAGGATACCGAGCCGCCTTTGTTGAGTTGCCGTATATCGCACGTCCGCATGGCGTGAGCTCGTACACGTTCCGAAAGCGGCTGAAGCTGGCAGCAAATTCACTAATCAGCTATACGGATATTCCGCATCGCCTGTCGATGTATTTCGGCGGCTTGCTGCTAACTGGCTGCGTGATTTACTCTCTCATGATTATCCTGCAGTATGCGGTGTTCGGTGCCTCACTACCCAGTGGCTCAACCTTGATTTTGCTGGTTTTATGCCTGACGCTGGGGAGCATCATGGTTTCTCTTGGGATCATCGGTAGCTATCTGTTCCGGGTGTATGAAGAGGTCTTGCGCCGCCCGCGATATTTAGTACAGGACATGGTCAACGTCAAAAAAATGAGCTCGAACCCCTGCAAGGACACGGCATGAAAGATAGCAACCCAGCCCGTAACGAGGCACTCGATGCCAACATCTATGTGCACTCCCAGCTAGCCAACACTGGCGAATACAACAAGAGCCCGCATTTCCGCCCCGAGAATCAGGCAAAGGTACGGGCTATTCTTGAACGTCTGCTTGGTAACTCACAAGTGGCAAAGGAAGCCAAGGCCATCGATTTCGGCTGTGGTACCGGATTTATCATCCATCTCATCCGGGATCTTGTTCAGGAGGTGCACGGTGTGGATATCACCGTGGATATGATGAAGCAGGTGGACTTATCCAGCGGCAATGTATTCCTGCATGAGTCCATCGCTGAACATACGCCTTTCCCTGACGCTGTGTTTGATTTCGCAACAGCGTACTCTTTTATGGATCACCTATACAGCTATGAGGATTTCCTCCGCGAGGTCTACAGAGTACTCAAGCCCGGCGGCAGGTTTTACTCGGACCTGAATCCTAACCGTGACTTTATCTTGGGCATCGCGCATGCTGAGGCCATCGATGACCACCGTCCCATCACGTCAGAAACGGTCATTCGCGAAATCAAAGGCGCACTTCACAACGGCGAATATTACCAATCAAACTTTGGCATAGATGGCGCGCTTCTTGAAAAGGCTGAGCCGATCAAGTCCATTGCTAAGGGGTTCGATCCGGAAGAAGTGTTGCGGGTCGCGCGCGAGATTGGCTTTTCCGACTGTGTCGTGGAATACGAATGGTTCCTCGGGCAAGCTAAAGTCATGCACCAACAGTCTCTCGACGAGGCCAGGTTAATCGAGGAGTACCTTAATTCGATAGCCCCTGTGTCCTCCCCGCTTTTTAAGTATCTTCGCTTTGTGTTCATCAAGTGATGGCTAAGCCTGTCCTGATTTTTGGTACATCGCCTTTATCAAAGTTGGCGCACTACTACCTTAAAGAAGACATGCAGCGAGAAGTCGCCGGTTTCGTGGTTCATAAAGCCTATCGAGACATGGCGACATATCTGGACCAACCCGTGTATTGTTGGGAAGATCTGTTACATGAGTTCCCCCCTACTGCTGCAGACCTCTATATGGCCATCGGCTACAAGCGCATGATTGTGCGCGAGTCGCTGTACGCCGAAGCAAAGCTGCGCGGTTATACATTGATCAACATCGCGGCGCACTCGGCGTTCATCGCCAATGGAACCTCCCTTGGCGACAACAATTTTTTCATGCCAGGCTGCGTGATCGAGCCGGATGTGCAGCTGGGAAATAACAACGTTTTTTGGTCCAATACAACCATCTGCCATGACACAAAAATTGGCAGCCATAGTTTCTTTGCCAGCAATGTAACGATTGGCGGGGGAGCAAGGATTGGCAACCGCACGTTTCTCGGATTTTCCGCCGTTGTTCTGCAAGGCCTGCATATTGGCGATGACGTCTTGGTTGGTGCCCAGTCTCTAGTGACCCACGATGCCGGACCGCTCGTGCAAATTCATGGCGCACCTGCCAAGACGATCAAGTACCTGCCATCGGCGGATGGCGTTTGCGTGGATTAATCGTTTTAGAGAAATAGACACGCTGAAAACTAACCCCGGTGTCCATGAAGCTTAAACATGACTCGCCTGACCGACTATTTCTACATACTGGCTACCATCAGCTTCACGGTGTATGGGCAGTTAATCATCAAGTGGCGGATGTCCCAGTTAGGCCCCATGCCACAAGGCATGCGTGAGAAGATTTTTTTTGTATTCTCGACCTTGCTAGACCCCATGATTTTCTCCGGATTTGTCGCTGCCTTCCTGGCGTCAATGGCATGGATAGCGGCAATGACGAGATTCGATCTGAGTCACGCCTATCCGTTCATGAGTTTGAATTTTGTCATCGTGCTCGTGTTGAGCGCATGGCTGTTGAATGAGCCTCTTACGGCTAATCGCGTACTGGGTGTCATCTTGATCGTGCTAGGCACCGTGGTGACAGCGCGTGGATAAGCCCGCTCACGCTACAGTTGCGACATCTCGCACAGCATGGTACGCCGCCCTACTGTCAGGATGCTTCATTACGGCACTCTGCTTTTTTCTGACTCCGCACTGGATGACGAACGATGATGTCGCGATGTCGATGGCAGCGCACGGTTACGGACTCTTTGCGCAATCATCGCCGGCGCTTTTCTTCTCCAACGCTGTTTGGGGACATATTGTCAGTACGATCCCCAGCATCGGCGGTATCCTGGGATATTCGTTGGCAACACTGGCGGTCCTACTTATCTCAGGATCTACCCTACTTTATTTTTGTCTACAACGCGGCCTGGGCATTGCGCTGACGATGGCGTTGTTCGTACTCATCATGTTGCGGCCAACGCTTTTTCCGCAATTTACGATCAATGCCGGCCTGCTCTCAATATCTGCGCTTCTCTTGCTGCGACTATTCCTAGAAAGTGGCAACAGGATCCAGCTTGTTGCAGCCGTTGCACTGGCATGCGGCGGATATTTTATTCGTAACCTTGAGTTCTACATTGTTGTACTTATTGCTTTGCCGCTTTTCGACTGGAAAGCGATTCTGCGGCGCAATGATTGCCGCTGGGCACTCTTCGTATTGCTAGGGCTATGTGTTGCTGGTTTTTTTCTGGATAGCCACACATATTCCGAGCACGGATGGAAGGCATACAATGCACTGAATCCGGTCAGAGCCATGTTTACAGACTATGGCGCCGGCGCTCACCTGAAACAGCACCTCGGGATCGCCACCCAGTATGGCTACACAGCAAATGACATTGATTTGGTGAGTAATTGGTTCTTCATTGATCCATTGGTAGCCGACCCGATCAAACTTGGCCAGATGCTACGCGATCTCGGCCCGATCCCCGCCGCCAAGAGTACACTTGCCAACGCGTGGCAAGGCATCACAACACTCGCGCACCCTTCGCTGCTGCCGCTCACAGTTGCTGCAGTCTCGATGTTTGTAATTATTCCATCAATCCGCGTAAGCATATGTTGGGCGCTGTTTCTCGCCGCTATTCTCACGTTCGGTTTACTGGGCAGGCCTGGTGCCCTTCGCGTCTATATCCCGTTGCTTTCGCTCTTGGTCATAGCACCGCTGCTATGCTCAGTTCCCGCACAGATGCGACGGCTTGCTGCCCTGATGGTTTGTACAGCGTGTGCCTACATCAATTCAGACCAGACCGTACACATCTCAGTGAGTTACACGCGAAGCGCCGCGGATATGCAAAAGTCACTAGCACATTTCCCGACCGACCCGGTTTCCATCTGGGGAGGCGTGTTCCCGTTCGAGGCAGTTTATCCAGTGCTGCACATTCCACCCCACAATCTTTCTTTCAAACTCGCGGGCCTCGGGGTCACCACGCTTGCTCCGACGGGTTATGCGCATAGTACCCACCTCGGCAACAAGTCACTGCTGACCCGCCTGTTGAGTAAAGATGGCTTGCCAATGATTGCGCATGAACCCCGGCTGGCGCTACTTTCGCTCTATTGCAAAGAGCGGCAACGTGGGACATTATCGATACTTGCAAGCCAAGCGCACGGAAGTGTGATTATCAACGTAGTGCGCTGCGTCCAAGATTCAGCTGCCTCTCTGCCTACACAAGCACAGCTCCCGCATCACTAGCGTCCATTTATTAGAGCCTCCTCATATGAAACCCAGCAATATCCCTTTCAATTGGCCTCACATGACGGGCAAAGAGCTCTATTACATTGCAGAATGTCATTTCAACGGGCGCCTCGCAGGGGATGGCCCTTTCACAAAAAAATGCCATGAATGGCTGGAAATGCAAGCGGTATGCAGCAAAGCGCTATTGACCCATTCCTGCACAGCTGCCTTGGAGATGGCAGCCCTTCTTCTCGACCTACAACCAGGCGACGAAGTGATCATGCCGTCCTACACTTTTGTTTCCACGGCTAATGCCTTTGTTCTGCGTGGCGCTATTCCGGTGTTCGTCGACATTCGCGAAGACACACTGAATTTGGATGAACAGAAAATCGAGGAAGCGATTACGCTACGTACTCGCGCAATCGTGGCGGTACACTATGCCGGCGTATCGTGTGAGATGAACGCTATTTTGGCAATTGCGCAACGACATGGACTTAAGGTCATTGAAGACGCCGCACAAGGGGTCATGGCACGATATCAGGGTAAGGCGCTGGGCAGCATCGGTGACCTGGGAGCCTATAGCTTCCATGAAACCAAGAATGTCATCTCTGGTGAAGGCGGCGCAATTTTGGTGAACGATCCAGGGCTGATTCATCGTGCGGAAATCATTCGAGAAAAAGGTACAGACCGGAGTCGATTCTTCCGTGGAGAAGTCGACAAGTATACATGGCAGGAAGTTGGATCGTCATTTCTGCCTGGTGAATTGATTGCCGCGTTTTTGTGGGCACAACTGGAGGTGGCGGAAAGAATTACCCAAGCGCGCCTGGCGAGTTGGCATCGCTATCATGTAGGCCTAGAAGGCCTGGAGAAACAAGGTGTATTGCGCCGTCCGATCATACCTGCCGATTGCGAACACAATGCCCATATGTATTACATTCTCCTGGCGCCGGAGATTGATCGTCAAATGGTACTAAATGAGCTGAAGCAAGAGGGAATCGGTTCGGTATTTCATTATATTCCCCTTCACTCCTCTCCAGCTGGGCAGCGGTATGGCCGCACTCACGGCGACCTGGATGTCACCAATTTTCAGTCTGAGCGTCTGGTACGCCTGCCTCTTTGGGTCGGTATTGCAAACGAGGAAATTGACCGCGTGATTCAGACCTTAGAAGGCATCACTCATCGCCAGCGCGTCCGTACAGTTTAGTATGCCCGGAAGGTACCCTTAGCGCCTGCGCCCGAAGACACGTCGGCCGACTCGAATGAAGCGCCATGCATGGCGCATCGCCATCAAGTGGCCGGCCGTCAGTATCAGAAAGCCGAGAAATAAGGACTGCTCGGATGCCCCTTGCTTCCAAGCGATCACACCGATCAGTCCCAAAAGCATATTACTTCCAAGAATCAGCCAAACGATCGCTTCCTGCGATACATGCAGTCTGAGCAGGATATGGTGCATATGGGTACGATCGGCATACAGAGGGTTGCGACCCTTGATAACCCGCCGCGCCACGACGGCAAGCAGATCAATGAGCAGGAACCCGACAATCCAGAGCATGACGACTGGCGGAACGCTGACTCCACCGTTATAGCTTTTCTGCGATAGCTCCACTGCAAACCACACGATACCGTATCCAATCATCATGCTGCCGGCATCGCCAAGAAAGATACGCCGGTCTCCGCGCACCGGATTCCGCATGTTAAACAACAGAAACCCAAAAATCCCACCACAGAAGATCACACACATGCGCTGCGCGGGCAGGTTCCCGACCTCTCCGGCGAGATAAGCCATCCATCCGAAGATCATGAAAGCCATTCCGCCTGCAAGTCCATCCAAGCCATCAATCATATTCATCGCATTGACGAGCGAGACCACAGCGAACAAGGTGAGCGGGATCCCCCAATTGAGCAGTTCGATCTCACGGCGAGCAAAAATATCACCGAGGGAGTGCAGATAAACATTCCCCCACGACGTCATTAAGATGGCTGCAAACAATTGGATGCCGAGTTTTGGCACGGGTGCAATACCACGGAGATCATCGATCATTCCTCCGAGTGCTAGCACGATCAGGCCGGCCAACAGTGAAACGTAATATCCCTTCGAATACAGGAAAATCAGCGCACTGACGCTTACGGCAATAGTTACCGCGATCCCGCCGATCAGCGGAACGTTACCGCTATGTTGCTTACGTCCGCCGGGTCGATCGAGCAACCCGCCTCGGAACGCAAGCGGGCGCAACAGCAAGACGGCAAGAACACAGACGAGGGCTGAAAACAGCGGCACCCAAAAGAAATCGAACATGGCTGGTATGAATGGCGTGGGTTCTATGTCTTATTTGAGATGCAATGCACGGTATCGCCGATAGGCTGGAGACACCAACAGGCGCAGCACACTGCGCACATGCCACAGAAGATAACGCAGGTTCCTGTGACTATCACGTCGAGCAGAATGCTCGACGATGGCGGACTGCACCCATGTTACGTTGAGTCCGGCCAAGTGCAATCGCAAGCAGATATCAACGTCCTCGCAATAGAGATGATAGCGTTCGTCGAATCCCTCAACTATGGCAAAGCTGCGACGGTCAAACACCATACACATCCCTGCGAGCCAATCTACCGACTGTACTGTGTTCTTCACATCATAGTCAGGGAGACGCTCATTCATGATCACTCTACGCACCAAGCGCCTGACACTGGGCAGGCGTCGCGCACTATCCTCCACGCTGCCGTTTGTTGTCACAACGCGGGGTCCGGCCACGCCAGGACGTTGACACACCTGGTCCACAAGATGCCTCATGCTATCCCGTTCGAGGCGTACGTCCGGATTCAAAACCGCAAAGTGATCGCCGATGCAATAGTCAAATGCAGCGTTATGGTTGGCCCCAAAACCCTTTGGTGCGGGATTGCGCAACACCTTCAGTTCAAAATGTTGCGGCGCAAAATCCGGCAGGATGGCGGGCCCAAGGTTTTCCGTCAGCACCACCCGCATCGGTATGCTAGCAGCCTGAATATCCAACTGGTCCAGCAATGGGCGCAGCAATTGGCCTTGGCCATGACTCACCACCGACACTGTCAACATAGGGAGGGTCCTTGACTCGCCGAATATACCATGTGGCATTTCGAATCATTCACGTCGACAGCAAGCCTGTTGCCCGAAATCGAGCGCTCCATGAGTTTCGCTCCCGGAACTGCAATGCATCGTCTCTTCCCGCCGCCGAGTAGATTGACAAGGCCGATGTCACCAGGGCTGAAAGATCGGTCCCCCGTTCCAGCATATAGACGCCTGGCTCCCTTGATCTAAAACGCATTTCACCGAAAGAAGTGGTCAGCACGGGAAGGCCCAGGGCGCGATATTCGTAGTACTTAATCGGATCCACCGAATCGGTCAACTGGTTGAGGCGAAACGGAATGAGCCCAATATCAAATGCCTGCGCATGGCGCATCGCGTCAGCGTGATTACAGGGCGGCAGCATTTCAATATTCGGCGGCAAATCGCCAGGAGGAGCCACAAAAATCGGCCCGATAAGACGTATGCAAACATCCGGACACGAATGTGCCAGCATGATGATAAGCTCCCAATCGAACCATGCTGCGATGGTACCGACGTAACCGAGCACAGGCCGCAGATTCTTGGATCGTCCGACTACGTCCGGCAGCGTTTCGGGCGCACAAGCGTTGTGGATCAACCGCACGTCCGGACGAACTGTTTGCCAGGTGGCCCGTAAGGTGGAAGACGATGCAAATACCATATCAGTGCGCGTAATCGTCTGCAGTTCTCGCTCACGCATTACGTGCCTGGAATAGCCGTGGTAGAACGCTGCGAAGTCGTCCATAGCATCGTAGAAGGTTCTGTGAAAAGGCCCGCGGGAGAGCACCTGCAAACCGAGAACCGATGGTTTTCCCAGACCGAGCATCGTGTCACCCTGTGCAATGAAATGCTTGATTGTGCGAAGCGTGTCACTCCAAACCAGGCGATTAAACCAACCGCTCAAGGGCAATGGCTCAATCGGCAAAGCCATGGGCCGTACCACATCCAGCCACACCGGAATGTCCGTCACGGCAGGAGACGGCGTCGCCCGCAATCGATTGAGATCACTTAATCTCGGCAAGCGCGTAGGATAGGGATCGATCCATAGAACACGCCCTCCAGTTTCGGCATGAAACCACTCTACAAGCTTATGCGGCCGCTGGGCGAAGCTAGACCAAGGGAGTGGAGACAGGTAGAGCAGTTGCATCAGATGAAGTGCTTGCGCAGGGTTTCCACAATTCGCTGCGCCGCGTGACCATCGCCATAAGGCGAAACGCCACGGGCCATGGCTGCATATGCATCCTTATCGCGCAAAAGGATTTGCGCCTCACTCAAGATGCCATCGTAATCAGCACCAACCAGCTTCACCACGCCAGCGTCCACGGCCTCGGGCCGCTCTGTTTCGCGACGCAATACGAGTACTGGTTTCGCAAGTGCCGGGGCTTCCTCTTGTACGCCGCCTGAATCACTCAGAATCAAATAAGCGGACTTCATCGCGGCGACGAAGGGCAGGTAATCGAGCGGCTCGCACAATGTTGTTCGGGGCAGTCCTCCCAGCATCTTGTAAGCTATTTCCTTGACGTTTGGGTTGGGATGGACAGGATACAGAACCTCCACGTCCTCATTCCTGAGGACCAGTTCCTTGACTGCACGGCAGATGGCCTCAAAAGGCTGACCAAAATTTTCACGGCGATGCGCAGTCACTAGTACAAGTTTGCGGCCTGGCACAACAACGGGCGCCGCATGGTCACATCGATCAGCGACGTCGAGCAATGCATCGATTACGGTGTTGCCCGTGAGAAAAATACGATCCGCCGGAAGGTGCTCACGTAACAGGTTATCTCGTGATGACTCAGTAGGCGCAAAATGCCAACGAGCGAGCAAGCCTGCGAAGACACGATTCATCTCTTCGGGAAACGGATTCCGAAGATCCCCTGTACGCAATCCTGCCTCGACATGACCCAGTGGAATATTTCGATAGAAGCATGCCAATGCCACGGTCATGACCGTCGTTGTGTCTCCCTGGGCAAGCACTGCATCGGGCTGCTCGCGCAACAGCACTT
>DATLHT010000007.1:0-1517 GCA_035539795.1 Burkholderiaceae bacterium | reverse complement strand
GAACCAGCCCATCGGCACATCGCGCATGATGTATTCGACGGAGGCAAACGCTTCTGCCGCCGACGGCTTGTAATGCATCACCAGGAAAATGCCGGTGACGATCTGGATCACCAGCACCAGCAGCGACAGCGAGCCGAAGATGTACCAGAAGTTGAAGTTCTTCGGAGCGTAGTACTCCGACATGTGCACGCGGTAGGCGTCGAAGGCCGTCGGGAACCGGTTCTCGAACCAGTTGGTGGTCTTCGCCGCTATCGAGGCGTTGGGGGAGATTTCCTTGAATTCGTGGGCCATGTTCTTGTATCCCTCAAGCCTTGTCTTCACCGATCAGGAGGCGGGTCTCCGACAGGTACATGTGGGGCGGCACTTCCAGGTTGTCCGGGGCCGGCTTGTTCTTGAACACGCGGCCTGCCATGTCGAAGGTGGAACCGTGGCAGGGGCACAGGAACCCGCCCTTCCAGTCGTCAGGCAGCGAGGCCTGCGCGCCGGTCTGGAACTTGTCCGACGGCGAGCACCCCAGGTGCGAGCAGATGCCCACCGCCACGAGGATCTCGGGCTTGATGGAACGCGCTTCGTTGCGGGCGTATTCGGGGGTCAGTTCCGAAGGCTTGCGCTCGGACTTGGGATCCGCCAGCTGGCCATCGAGCTTGGGCAGCTCGGCGAGTTGCTCCGGCGTGCGCTTGACGATCCAGACGGGCTTGCCGCGCCACTCCACGGTGACTTTTTCTCCAGGCTTGAGCGCGGAGATATCCACCTCGACGGCCGCACCTGCAGCCTTGGCCCGCTCGGAAGGCTGGAAGGTACTCACGAAAGGAACGGCGGTTGCCACGCCGCCCACCGCACCAGCACAGCCGGACGCAATCAGCCACGTCCGCTTGCTGGAGTCGATTGGGGTGTCACTCATGGGGATCCTCGATGTACATCGCTATTGGGGTCAACCGCGAATTGTAGCGGAGTGAAAAGGGTCATTGCAGGCGGACACTCCGCCTTGACAGGGGGCAGACCTGGGCAATACTCGCCTTCTTGTCTATTATCAAGAGGGGTTATCCATGGGCATTGCACAAGAGTTCCGGGAATTTGCCGTCAAGGGCAACGTGATCGATCTGGCCGTGGGCGTCATCATCGGCGGGGCCTTCGGAAAGATCGTGGATTCGGTCGTGTCCGACCTGATCCTGCCCGTGGTGGGGCTGGTGTTCGGCAAGCTCGACTTCTCCAACCTGTTCGTCGTGCTGGGCAATGTGCCGGCCGGCACCGCCATGACGCTCGATGCCCTCAAGAAGGCCGGCGTGCCGGTGTTCGCCTATGGCAATTTCATCACCGTGGCAGTGAACTTCATCATCCTCGCCTTCATCATCTTCATGATGATCAAGCAGATCAACCGCTTGAAGCGCGAAACCCCGGCGGCACCCGCTGCTCCGGCCGCGCCGCCCGAAGACATCGCGCTGCTGCGCGAAATCCGCGACAGCCTCAGGAACCGCCAGCCCTGAGCATCCGGCGCTATCGCGCCAGTTGGCGGGCCA
>DATLHT010000006.1:0-3326 GCA_035539795.1 Burkholderiaceae bacterium | reverse complement strand
TGAACAACCAGCCGTGGTCGAAGCCAGTCACGATGGAATCGCACAATCTCAACCTGCGTCTCGACCATGCCTTCTCCGATACCTGGCGTGGCGCGGTCAGCGCGAGCCGTAGCCGCGCGATCATCGACGACAACGTAGCCTTCCCGTACGGCTGCTATGCGGTGCCCAGCTGCGATCCGTCCATGCCTGGCGCCACGCCCGGACAGTTCTTCGCTGCCGATGGCAGCTACGATATCTACGACTACCGCAGTCCCGGCGATAAGCGCCGCAACGATCAGCTCCAGGCCACCCTCACCGGCAATCTCGGTACGGGCACGATCCGCCACGAGATCACCTTCGGCGCCAGCGTGTTCCGCCGGACCGTCGATCTGCGCGAGAGCGTATTCGACTGGGTGGGGAGTGACAACCTCTACAACCCGACCCCGCTCGCCTTTGCGCCAGCCGCGCGCGATCCGGGGCCCTCGTACCGCGCACTGGACAGCCGCCAGCGCGCCCTCTTCGTGCAGGATCGCATCCGTCTTGGCAACCAGTGGCAGATCGTCGGTGGTGCACGTCAGGTCTGGCTGAAAGAACGCACCCCGGCACAGGACACCACGCGCAGCGAACTGCTGCCGCAAGCGGCCATCATCTATCAGCCGACCCAGGCGCTTTCGTTCTACGGCAGCTACAGCAAGGGCCTGTCCCTGGGCGGGCAGGCGCCGGCATGGACCACCAATGCCTATGCCTTCCTGGCGCCGACCGTATCGCGCCAATGGGAAGCCGGCGTCCGCTACGACTGGCAGGAAGCACTGACGCTGAGCCTCGCCGCCTTCCGCCTGAGCAAGCCGTTCGAGTACGCCCAGCCCGATGCCAGCGCCATGGGCAGCACCTTCGTGCAGCAGGGCAAGCAAGTGCACAGCGGGCTGGAATTCGCCGCCACCGGCCGCGTGACCTCGCGCCTGCAGGTCAGCGCCAGCGTGACCGCCCTGCGCGCACGCCAGGAAGACACCGGCACGCCAGCCTTCGACGGCCAGCAGGTCATCAACGCGCCGCGCTTCCGCAGTGCGCTGTTCGCCGACTACAGCATCCCCGGCCTCCAAGGTCTCGCGGTCCTCGGCGGCTGGAGCTATAGCGGCAGCAAGCACGCCACGCGCGATGGCCTCGTCGCCATTCCAGCCGTGCACCGCTTCGACGCCGGTCTGCGCTATGCCACCCGTCTCGGCGCCACCCGCTCGACGTTCTACCTGATGGTGGACAACCTGTTCGACAAGCGTTACTGGAAGGATGTCGGCGAAACCCTTGGTGACGGTTACCTGCACCGGGGCGCCCCACGCACCGTGCGGCTCTCGGCGCGCTTCAGCTTCTGAGCGGATTCGGTAAAAAGGGGTTGACGGTCCAGTCACCCCTGGCTATAATTTGCGTCTTCTCAGTTCCCTGATAGCTCAGTTGGTAGAGCGACGGACTGTTAATCCGCAGGTCGCAGGTTCGAGCCCTGCTCGGGGAGCCACTAGTATCAAGCAGAAAGCCCAGTCTATCCGACTGGGCTTTTTGTTTTTCCGGATCCAGACTCCCCATCCTGGCAATTCGGCCCGCCTGCGGTTACGCGCGGCACCATCCCTGCCGGCCCCTCTTCATCTCCAGCACGTCTTACCAGCGCATCCGCCGCCAGCAGAACTTGCCGGCATGGTGTACAGTGAACGCCCATTCGCCAGCAACATCGTGTAGCCCGCGTGGTCGCATCATGCGATCCTTTCCGCAGGATCCTTGTGGCATTGCTGATGTATTGCCCCTCTCACCCCGCTGTTCAGCATGTCCGCGCCGTCTGACCTCCCGACCTCCTCCGATACCGAATTCTCGCTGCGCAAGATTGCCGTCCAGGCCTTCGGCCCAAGCCTTCTGTTCGGCGTAGGCGAAGGCGCCATCTTGCCGATCATTCCGCTGACAGCACGCGAGCTCGGTGCCTCGGTACCGATCGCGGCGCTGATCGTCGGCCTGATCAGCCTCGGCTCGCTGCTCAACAATATCCCGGCCTCCCTGATCACGATCCGCTGGGGTGAACGCTGGGCCATCGTCGCGGCAGGGATCTGGAGCGGCCTCGGCATGGCGCTCTGCCTGTGGACCTCGGACCTGAGGCTGTTCTCGCTCGGATGCCTCATGGTAGGCATGTCGCAAGCGGTTTATTACCTGGCACGGCAGAGCTACATGGCCGAAGCCGTCCCCATTGCGTATCGGGCCCGCGCCATGTCCACGCTTGGCGGCGTGATGCGCATCGGCATGTTCATCGGCCCCTTCCTGGCCGCTGCGGCGGTCCATGCCTACGGGCTGGATGCCGCCTATGCCATCGGCATCGTCGCCGTGCTCGCGGCAGCCATCATCGGCATGCGCCTGCCGGATCTGAAGCCTGTCCCGCCACCTGCGGGGCAACCAGCACCAGCCTCCACCACCATCCTCTCGACATTGCGCGACCACCGGCGCGTCTTCCTCACACTGGGAATCGGCGTGGTGCTGGTCAGCGCGGTACGCGCATCGCGCCAGGCCGTGATTCCGCTGTGGGCTGAAAATCTCGCACTGGCACCCGCACTCGCGTCGCTGATCTATGGCCTGTCAGGTGGCATCGATATGCTGGTGTTCTATCCCGCCGGCAAGATCATGGATCAGAAAGGGCGACGCTGGGTGGCCGTGCCATCGATGCTTATCATGGGCACGGCGCTGATCCTGATGCCATTCACTCATGGATTTACCACGCTGTTGATCGCCGCGATGGCAATCGGTTTCGGTAACGGTATCGGCTCAGGCATGATCATGACGCTCGGCGCCGACCACTCGCCGCGGCATGGACGGGCGCACTTCCTGGGTGTCTGGCGCCTGCTGTCCGACATCGGCGCATCCTGCGGTCCGGCATTGCTGTCGTTCCTTGCTGCCAGCCTGACCCTGGCCGCAGGCATTGCCACGACGGGGCTGATCGCACTGGTGGCGGCGGGAGCACTCGCATACTGGATTCCACAGCACACTCGGTCTTGAGAGACCGCCCGCGCGTGCAGGTCAACACGCCTGTCCAGAAAATCGAGGTCTCTGCCAGCACCGTGTCACGCCCTCACAGCAGTTGCTGGATCAACCATCCGCGCTAAGCCAGATACTCGCTGGGTGAGGCCCCCAGGGCACGCCGGAAAGCCACGGTGAACGCGCTTGGGCTGCTGTATCCAAGCTCCATAGCCACCCGCGTCACCGGCTGGCCCTGTGCAAGCCGCGTCAGCGCAGCGAGCAGACACGCCTGCTGACGCCAATGGCCAAAACTCATGCCGGACTGCAAACGGAACAGGCGCGTAAAACTGCGGCGGCTCATGCCC
>DATLHT010000005.1:0-5891 GCA_035539795.1 Burkholderiaceae bacterium | reverse complement strand
CCCGTACCGCTATCGCCCCGTCCCCGGCCGCTGCCAATAGCGGGTCCCCCGCCCTCCAGGCAACCCTGGCGACCACGGCCATGCACTGGCTGGCCAGCTACGCCATGTCGTACTGATCCACGGGCCGCTGCCCGCAACCTCTACTGCACCACCTGATCCTTGCAGTCCCCATTCCCCCACTCACGGTAGGAGCCGACGATGAAAGACACCTCCAAGCAGACTCAGCCGAATATCCTTACCAATGCCGCCGGCGCGCCCGTGGCGGATAATCAGAACAGCAAGACCGCCGGCAAGCGCGGCCCCGTATTGCTGGAAGATGTCTGGCTGCTCGAGAAGCTCGCGCACTTCAACCGCGAGCGCATTCCCGAGCGCGTGGTGCATGCCAAGGGGTCCGGCGCCTTCGGCACGTTCACCGTGACCCACGACATCACCAAGTACTCCAAGGCTTCCGTCTTTGCCGAAATCGGCAAGCAGACACCGATCTTCATCCGCTTCTCCACCGTAGCCGGCGAGCGCGGCGCGGCCGATGCTGAGCGCGATGTGCGCGGCTTCTCGATCAAGTTCTATACCGACCAGGGCAACTGGGACGTAGTGGGCAACAACACGCCCGTGTTCTTTGTGCGCGATCCTCTGAAATTCCCCGACTTCATCCACACGCAGAAGCGTGACCCCAAGACAAACCTGCGCAGCGCCACCGCCGCATGGGATTTCTGGGTGCGCCATCCCGAGGCGCTGCACCAGGTCACCATCCTCATGAGCGACCGCGGCATTCCCAAGAACTATCGCCAGCAGCACGGCTTTAGCTCGCACACGTTCTCGTTCGTCAACGCTGCCAACGAGCGCTTCTGGGTGAAGTTCCATTTCAAGTCGATGCAGGGCATCGAGAACTACACTGACGCGGAAGCTGCCGCCGTGGTGGCTGGCGATCGCGAGAGTGCGCAGGCCGACCTGTTCGAGAATATCGAGAAGGGCAATTTCCCGAAATGGGCCGTGCGCGTGCAGATCATGCCGGAAGCCGATGCGGAGACCTATCGCATCAATCCGTTCGACCTCACCAAGGTGTGGCCGCACAAGGACTATCCGCTGATCGACGTGGGTGTGCTCGAACTCAACAAGAATCCCGAGAACTACTTTGCCGACGTGGAGCAGTCCGCCCACAACCCGGGCAATGTCGTGCCGGGCATCGGCTTCTCGCCGGACCGCATGCTGCAGGGCCGGGTGTTTGCTTATGCCGATGCACAGCGTTATCGCCTTGGCATCAACCATCACCAGATCCCGGTGAACGCGCCGCGCTGCCCGTATCACAACTCGTTCCACCGCGACGGCGCAATGCGTACCGACGGTAATCTCGGCGGCGCGACCAACTACGAGCCGAACCGCTTCGGCACGTTTGCGCAGGACGCCAACGCCGAAGATCCGCGGCTCGCCATCAGCGGGTTTGCGGACCGGTACAACCACCGCGAGGATGACGAGGATTACTACAGCCAGCCGGCCGCCCTGTTTGCCCTGTTCGACGCCGCCCAGCGCGAGCGCCTGTTCGGCAACATCGCGCGCCACATGGCCTCGGTGCCCGAAGACATCCAGCGCGCCGCCATCGATCACTTCAACAAGATCGATCCGGCCTACGGTGCGGGCGTGGCCAAGGCGCTGGGCCTGAAGTAACGGGACTCCCCGCGTAGCACGTCTGGTGCCATAATGCGGAGACCGGCCTGCCGGGCATATCGACTGCCCGGCAGGCTCGCCCGAGTCGAGTGACCCCCTGACCAGAAGGAATGATCATGGCAAAGAAAAACGAGAGCAGCGTGAGCATCAACATCGGCATCAACGACAAGGACCGCAAGAAGATCGCCGACGGGCTGTCGCGCCTGCTGGCCGACACCTACACGCTCTATCTCAAGACGCACAACTTCCACTGGAACGTGACCGGTCCGATGTTCAACACCCTGCATCTGATGTTCGAGACGCAGTACAACGAACTCGCACTGGCCGTCGACCTCATCGCCGAGCGTATTCGTGCCCTGGGCTACCCGGCACCGGGCACCTACAAGGAATATGCCCGCCTGTCGTCGATTCCCGAAACCGAAGGCGTGCCGAACGCCGAAGAGATGATCCGCCTGCTGGTCGAAGGCCAGGAAGCCGTGACGCGTACCGCGCGCTCCATCTTCCCGACCGTCGATGCCGCCGGCGACGAGCCGTCTGCCGACCTGCTCACGCAGCGCATGCAGACCCACGAGAAGAATGCGTGGATGCTGCGCTCGCTACTGCAGAAGTAAGCACGGCTGACGCGTCGCGCCTCGGGCCTGGCCCTCGGCGCTACAATAGAGCGCCTGCAACCGCAGGCGCTTTTTTATTGCCGCCGAACCGCCCCAAGGCAATAGATGTCCCTCACTGGACAGCGCAGCCATGAGCGCGCGGGGCTTTATAAAGTTTGTCTTCATGCTCAAGCGTCTTGCCATCTACTTCCGCCTCGTGCGCCTCGACAAACCGGTCGGCACCTTGCTCCTGCTCTGGCCGACACTCTGGGCGCTGTGGATCGCCGCCGAAGGCATGCCCGGCCCGCAGGTGCTGTGGATCTTCATCATCGGCACCTTCCTCATGCGCTCCGCCGGCTGTGCTGTTAACGATTGGGCCGACCGCGATTTCGACAAGCACGTCAAACGCACCACGCAACGCCCCGTTACCGCCGGTCTCATCGCCCCGTGGGAAGCGCTGGCCGTTGCCGCCGCGCTGGCGCTCGTGGCGTTCGCGCTTATCACGCCGCTCAACGCCCTTACCAAATCCCTGGCCGTGGTGGCCGTGGTAATTGCCGGAACGTACCCATTCTTCAAACGCTTCTTTGCGATTCCCCAAGCCTATCTCGGCATCGCCTTCGGTTTCGGCATTCCCATGGCTTTCGCTGCCGTCACCGATCACGTGCCGGCACTCGCGTGGATCCTGCTCGCCGGCAACATCCTTTGGGCCATCGCCTACGACACCGCCTACGCCATGGTTGATCGCGACGACGATCTCAAGATCGGCATGCACACCTCCGCCATCACCTTCGGACGTTTCGACGTGCTTGCCATCATGCTGTGCTATGCGGGATTTCTTGCCGTCATGGCTTGGGCCGGATACACCCTTGCGCTCGGCTGGCCGTACTGGCTCGGCTGGCTCGGTGCCGTCGTCTGTGCGCTATACCACTACACCCTGATCCGCACGCGCGAACGCATGGCGTGCTTTGCCGCATTCCGGCACAACAACTGGCTGGGTGCGTTCCTCTTCGCCGGCGTCGCCGGCGCTTACTGGCTGAAGTAGTGTTCGGGCGCGCATGGCCGAATGGCGCCCCATGCGGAGAGATCGAATGTATCGGGTGAGCGAGGAAAGAATGCCGGGAAGGGTGATACTGGCAGCTTGCGGAGACGCTGCGCGGTAGCGGCCTGCCGTATCGGATCTACAGCAGGCCTGCGATGATCAGTGGATGACCGTCCAAGCGCTTTCCGGAATCGTCTTGGCCTTGGCCACCGCGTTCAGCCAGTCCTGCCATGCAATCGGGTCCCCGGTACCGCGCGCATTCTCCAGGATTCGCCACGGCAACGTCGCCAGTTCGGTCTCGAATCCGTCGGCAGCGTCCTGATGGTAGGTATGCTCAAGAAAGTAGAACATCGCACGGTAGGCTTCCTCTACCGACAACTCTGGCTTGCTCATGATCGCCTCACCGGATCTGGCTCTTGATGTGATGGACGATGCGTAGCGCATCGGGTTCGTGTACTGCGTGACTGCTCGGATGTCCTGCGCCGGACGGCATGCAGGGTCTTTCTGAGATTCGCAGAAGTTTCGATGGTTGACAATGGCGGTCGAAGTACCTGTCATTGCCATCGACTCGCGACCCGCATGGTGACGCGGTTTGCAGGGTGGGCGGGATTTTCGCCCTCGCTGGTTGCTTCGCGTTTCGATGGTTCTTGTCGCGGCTTAGTCATTGAACGCTGGAACGCCTGGTGTTCTCCGCTCACTTGCGCATTTCCCAGTCAATGGCTGTCTCCATCCTGCCGTTTAACCTTTTGCCACACATGAGTTTCGGGCCGTATGCGACAGTGATTTCCTCTCCAGCTCCAGTGCATGCCGCCCAGTTTGGGGCAGCACGCAGCCCCTGTCCATGCACCTTCCATTCCTGCATCGTCTGAAGCAATTCCGCAAAGCCCATCTAACTAATTTTCTGCGGATCTTCTTCTCCCAGTTCGGCGAAGACATTGCCCTCGGTGCCCTGATCGGCAAGCAGCGACAAGGGATCTACGTGGATGTCGGCTGCTTCCATCCCAAGAAATTCTCCAACACGTATTTTCTCTACCGCCGCGGGTGGCGGGGCATCAACATCGACATGGAGGCGCACAAGGTCGCCTTGTTCGATCTTGCGCGCCGTGGCGACTTCAACATCACTGCAGCCGTCTCCGATCTGACGACGCCACTCTACATCTCATCCGCACGCGCGCATTCACTGGAATCGGCCCTGGCCACTTCCGGCGCACATCACACCCAGATCGTGCCCCGCACGCTGACGGCCATCATCGACGCCAGCCCGTTCCGGGGGAAGGCCATCGATGTCCTGTCCGTGGACGCAGAGGGGCACGATATCCACGTTCTGCGCTCACTCGATTTCGCACGGTATCGCCCGCGTTTCGTGATTGCCGAAGTGCTGGCAAAACGCATCGAAGACATACTAGCTTCTGATGTGCACGGCTGGCTGGAGCAGCATGGGTATGTGCTGCGCAGCTGGACGGTGTGTTCGGTGATTTATGTATCAGATGAAAGGCAGGGCAGCAAAATGTCCTTGAGATAGTGGTTATGGATCCGCAATAGAAGAACGAGGGGGCTTCTCCTCCAGGCGAATCATTTTTCCGTCTGATCAAAATATAGGCAGCTGTTATAGCGGTCTGATCCTCTTGGGCTATAAGCCGGGCGGCCTACTGCACCGGCGATCCTTGCGACCCGCCGGTTTGCTTCAAGTTCCCCCCTACTGAGGAGCTGCGCCTTCAGGAACAGAGAAAACCTCACTTCAATCAGATAATGGAGAATGCTGCTACGGCTACGGCAAAAGCGATGCTCACCAAAAATGGGGGCATCTCGAAGTTGAGCGAGCTTTTTTCAAACTGACGAACCTGAACCGTGGCCCGGTTCTCGATATCGCTGGTGGTCAGCGTGCCGGTCTTGAACCTGTTCCTGGTCTCCTCGGCAGCGCTGCTGATGACCCCGCCCTTCAGGTCGGTATGACCGACCGTCTCGATGTCATAGCCACCACTGCCCGCATAGAAACCGCTTTGCCGGTTGACGGAGGCGTACGTGCTGTCGATATTGCCCTTGCTGTCCTGCACGCTGGCCGAGACGGTCGCGCCGTAGCAGAAGGGCGGGATGCACAGGCTGATCTGCGCACCGCTGGTGCGGTTGCGCTCCTGGTAGTCGTCGGTATCCTGCCCGCTCTCGATGTTGAGGTCACGATTGGCCTTGCCGCGGATGGTGTCGGCGATAACCTGCGCACCCTTCAGGTTGGTATCGCGGCCGCTGTTGTAGGTAAAGGACTCGCTGGCCGTGACGATGGTGTCCTGCTGCCTCACGCTGCTGCCATTGGCATTGCCACGGTTCTGGCCGGCGCCCAGTTCGACGGTGAAGCCATTCTGCGCGCCACCCAGCGCAAAGCCGACACCGACGCTGGCATTGCTGCCCTTGCTGCTGCTGCTCTGGCGCGCGGTGTCCTGCGCGCTGCCGAGATCGATGTCGCGGGCCGCCACCATCTGCACGTTCTTCGCCGTGATCTGTGCACCCCTTGCGCGGATGCTGCCGTCTGCTGCAAAGCCGTCGGCATCGAGCGCTCCGGTGCCGGTACCGACCATGGTGAGCGTCTCGCCAGCGTGCAGGGTGCT
>DATLHT010000004.1:0-4103 GCA_035539795.1 Burkholderiaceae bacterium | reverse complement strand
AGCAATGCCTACAACGGCGAAAGCGCCGCCAGCAACCCCAGCCCCGTGCCACCGACTGTCGATATGGCGGCCTAGAACATCCATGCCCCACTCCGATTTCAAACCGCTCTCGCTGCTGTCCGCCGGCCCTGCCGCGGCCACTGCCGCCGCCGGCACCGAACCCTGGACGCCCCTTCCCTACCCCGACGTGCCCCGCTACGACGCGCGCAGCCTGCTCGCCCACTGGCAGCGCCTGCACGCCGGCCACGCACTGCCGCCGCCCGCGCCTGACGCACCGCTGGCCGAAGGCTGGGCGCTGTACCACAGCGGCGAGTTCGAACGCGCCGCCGCCCTCGGCCTGCGGCACGGCCCCGACGGCTTGGCGCTCGCCAACCAGGCGACCGCCATCTACGCCAACTACCTGGAGCCGCGCGAGGCCGTGCGGCTCGCCATGTTCCGCCAGGTGATCGAGCGCGCCGGCGCGCAGGTCGCCGCCGAGCCCGACAACTGCCAGGCGCTGTACTGGCAGGCCTACGCGCTGGGCCGCTACAGCCAGGGCATCAGCGTGGCGCGCGCCTTGGCGCAGGGCCTGGGCACCAAGCTCAAGGGCGCGCTGGAGCACGTGATCGAACTGCAGCCGGAGCACGGCGACGCACACCTCGCGCTGGCCGCCTTCCACGCCGAGGTGATCGACAAGGTCGGCGCGCTGGTCGGGCGCATGACGTACGGCGTGCGCGCCGAGACCTCGATCGAGCTGTTCGAGCGCGGGCTGGCGCTGCACCCGCAGTCGGCGGCCGGGATGATGGAATACGCCCGTGCGCTGCTGATGCTGCACGGCGAGTCGCGCCTCGGCGAGGCGAACGGGCTGTATGAGAAGGCGGCGGCGCTGACGCCGGCGGATGCGCGGGAGCGGCTGGATGTGGAGCTGGCGCGCGCCGGCCTGACGGACTGAAGCGCGGTATTTCCGGGTAGTTCTCGGCTCGTCGCGTCGAGCAGCCCCCTAAATCTGAGGACGCGGCTTGCGTCTAAGTGAAGCGACCATGCCTGGGAATCCTTCAGTGGATTCGCGATTTGGTGAGTGTCGAGTCTTTGGACCCGCTATCGGTGAAATCAGCTTACTGAACTGAAGACCAATACCGGCAAGAACAACGACCGTGATCTGGTCAAATTTCAAATCCACACAACGTATGGCGTGACTATCAGCCATGCCGACGCCCCCTCCGCCGTACCAACGGGGCCTTTACGCCAGAGGCCACGCAATTGAACGACGAATCGGTATTTATTTTGGAAAATGCGTTGCGCCTGCGACCAGCAAATCTGCATCTTCGACACTTCTGCACTCGTCATATCAACCAAAGTGTGGATCAGTACAAATTACATGGCGCGCCGTTACCGGCAAATCATATGCCGAAAGATTGAGATCGTTTTTCAAGGCTACGGGAATCACCCCCTTCATCGGCCAATCGAGAACTGATGGCGCGCTCAAAATTGAACTTCCCAGATCGATTTCTCTCTCAATCACAAACCAAAGGTCATTGCAAATCTTCTTCTTTCCCCAATATTTCTCATCCACCCCTACCTCACATCGAGCTCAGCCATTTTGACATCAAAATTCAAATCAAAACATCTACTCAAGAGGCCATAATTTCATGGACTGCAAATCATCGAGGCATTGCTTGCAGACAGGCATTAGCTTTTCAAACACCATCTCCGCCCACCCCGCCCCTTTCAAATCAATATCAACCGGCAGGGAGATTTCATTTTCTTCGATAAATATGTTATCAACGAGGTAATCGCCCCAAACCTCCAAAAATGGAATTGAAATCCTACAAACACAATTAATCGACCGTGCGACACTAGGGTTATCTATTGCAGCAGCTATGAGCGGCGATGTAAACGCCATCGACTGCCGCCCGTGTTTTTCACAAATCATCATTCCCATTATTTTCTTCCTTTAGCAAGGTTAGACACGGCTTTGAACTCGCCCTTAGCATCCCGAGGAATATCAATACCTCCTTGACGCAGCACTTCTGCGACGTGAGTAACGCAGCTATTGGATTTTCTATCGTACTTACCCGTGTAGTGCCCCATCATCTTCCGTTGATACGTTTGAGCGCCAGCCGAGTTGGGAAGAGCAACCGTCCCCATCGAGGAACCCTCGGCCCCGTTATTACTCGAAATAGCCGTTCTTTCTCCGTTATCAAAGACGACTTGATGGGTGTGAAGGGGTCGGGCATCACCTGATGTTTGTATGCTGTAGTGACCGAACGGATTTTCTCGATCGCCTTCGTAATGATGAACTGTCGCGGTGCCTGGGCACGGACACGGACATAGGCCAATGGGGTCGATCCACTGTGCTGGATTCGGCGCGTACCCATGCAAATTGAGTCCACCAGCCAACCCAATTGGATCTTTCGATACGAACCGCCCGCTGGCGGGGTCATAGTACCGATACCGGTTGTAGTGCAGCCCGGTTTCCTCGTCCAGATACTGCCCCTGGAACCGGATCGGATTCTTCAGCCCTGCCTTCCTAGCCGTTTCGCTGATCGTGAGCCTGGCTTCTCCCCACGCCTTGTAGTTCGCCTCCCACGCGATGTTGCCGTCCTCGTCGGTCAGCTCCATCGGTGTCCCGAGGTGGTCACACTGGTAGTAGTGAATGCTCTCCAATGGCGCTGGCGGATCTCCGTTCTCATCGAACCCCGGCTCATACATCCCGTTGTACAGCGGGTCCTGATCCAGGTCGTAGTTGCCTTGCGCATCGACATAGCTTTGCGTCATCGCCTTCGACCGTTGCAGCATCACCCGGCGCATATCGACCTGGGAGCTGCCCTGCAAAAGCGGCACGAAGCTGTTGGGCTCGAAGACGTAGTGCACCGTCTGATGTCGTGCCGAGTCCGACTCCCAGGCCATCTGATCCCCATCCCAACCGAAGAGCACCATCCCCAGGCCACGCGCATGCACCTGTCGCCCGTACTCGGCTGCGTGGTACCGGCTGCCGTCCATCGAACTGGTGATGACGATCGGCTCGCTGCGTTTGGCAATGCGCCGCCCCAGCGGGTCGTACAGGAAGGAGGTGCGCGTCTCCTGCGTGCGCGCCTCGGTGAGACGCCCGAAGGCATCCCACCGGAAGCGCGTGCGTTGGCCGTTGTGCAGCCGCTCGACCATGTTGCCCCGACTGTCGTACTCGAAGTGCGTGCCGGCGTAGTCCTTCACGAGGTTGTTCAGAATTGCGGGGATGTTGTGGATCGCCCCCGCCTCTCTGGCCGCTGGCGCCGTCGGGTCCAGGATGTTGCTGGCCGGATCGAAGGCGAAGGTCTCGGTGCCCAGTTGGCTTTGCGCCTGTAGCAAACGACCTACAGGGTCGTAGCGGTAGCTCAAGCTGCCGCGGCGACTGTCTCCGATATCGGTGAGTTGGCCAGCGCGGTCGTAGCTGTACTCGCGCTGGATGTCGAGCGCGCTGGCGTTCGCAGAGCCCCCGGCACTGCCGCCACCGCTTTGCCCGAGCCGCTCCACGCGGCTGAGAACTTGCGCCTTCAGCCGCCCTGCAGGGTCGTAGTGCTGCTCCTGCGCCACCTCGTTGGCCTGCGTTCTCTTGACCTCGCGGTGCAAGTCGTCGCGCTCGATCTGCAGGGCCTCCATGTCATCGAGCATGAGGCCGTGCACGTGGCCCGAGCCGTAGGTCAGCCAGGTGGTGGTGTGCCCGTCAGGGCGCGTGGTCTGGATGCGGTTGCCCAGCTCGTCGTAGCGATGCTGCCAGACGGCCGTCAACGGCTGGCCGCTCGGCCTGCCCTCTTCGTCGATCAGGTAATGATGGTGCTCGGTCTTGACGTTGCCCACGGCATCGGGGAACCACTGCAGGTGAATGTGCGGGTTGCGGGCATCGATGAGTTGCCCGTTGCCGTTGTAGGCATAGCTGTCGGTTTGGATGCTCTTTGGATCCAGCAGATGTCCGGTGGGGCGGGCTTCGGGATGGGCCTTTGCGTTGCGCGCCCATGTTGTCGGTGAGTACGAGGCGGTGCTTGCCGTCGCTGTGGCGGAAGTGATAAGAAATTCCCCACTCTTGACACAAGCGCTCGAAGAATGCGAAGTCGCTCTCGTTGAACTGCGTCTGGTAGTCCCGAGCC
>DATLHT010000003.1:0-10113 GCA_035539795.1 Burkholderiaceae bacterium | reverse complement strand
ATATTGTCCGCTACGGACAGATGCGGAAACAGGGCGTAATCCTGAAACTCCACGCCAATCTTGCGTTTCTCCGGTGGCTTGCTGTGTCGGGCATCGCTGACCGTGACGCCGTGTAGCGTGATGGCGCCGGCCGCCAAGGGTTCGAAGCCACAGATGGCGCGCAACACGGTGGTTTTCCCGCAACCTGATGGACCGAGCAGACAGCCGATCTGGCCCTTGGCCAGCGTCAGCGACAGGCCGCTGATGACCTCCTGCGCACCCGTGGGAGTGTCGTAGGCAATATGGATGCGGTCGAGTTGCAGGTGTGGCTGCGTCATGAAGCGGCGGGTCGGACCACAAGACGGCTGACCAGGTGGCCAGGCAGGTGCGGTCGAAACGACATCGGTAATGGGTAAGCGAATGAGTATAATTTGCAATGCGCATGCGCGGCAATCTGCAAGTTGCCGCGGTGCCCACGCAGACCAGCCGCGATGTTCTCAGGTGATACTGTCGTGCCGCCAGCCCGGACGGTATCCGGTTCAACACTCTGTCTTGCCCGCACCATGCCCGATCAAGCTGCTCCCATGGATACCGCACCCGCTGTCCGGCCATCCCGCCGTTTCGGTGTGGCGCGCCGTCATCACGCATGGATGCCGTGGATTGCACTGGCCCTTGCAGCGGTGGTGGCCGTACCGGTGCTCGGCCTGTTGGCTACCGTACTCGATCCGAATGCCGCATCGCGCGATATCCTGACCCATTTGCTGCAGACGGTCCTGCCGTCCTATATCGGTACCACGCTGATTCTGCTGGTGACCGTCGGTCTTGGCGCCGCGACCATCGGCATTGCTGTGGCGTGGATCGTGGCGGCCTACGATTTTCCCGGAAAACGCATTTACGAGTGGGCCCTGATTCTGCCACTGGCAGTGCCGACTTATGTGATGGCCTATGCGTTCACCGATTTCCTGCAGTTCTCCGGCCCAGTGCAGAGTCTGCTGCGTGAAGTGAGCGGTGAGCGTCGCCTGTCCTGGTTTCCGGAGATCCGTTCGACGGGGGGCGCGGCACTGGTGTTTATCTTTGCGCTGTATCCCTACGTCTATCTGCTGGTGCGGACTGCATTTCTCGAGCGTAGCCCGCGTCTACACGATGCTGCGCGTACGCTCGGCAGCAGCCCAGCGCAAGCCTTCTTTCGCGTGGTGTTACCGCTGGCCCGGCCCGCGGCAGTAGCGGGGGTAGCGCTTGTCTTGATGGAAACACTGGCGGACTATGGTGCGGTCGCGTACTTCGGCGTGCAGACGTTTACCACCGGCATCTATCGTGCCTGGCTGTCGATGAGCGACCGCGTCGCTGCGGCCCAACTGGCGTCAGCGCTGCTGCTGTTCGTCTTTGTATTGCTCGTGCTTGAAAAACGCAGCCGTGGGCGTCTGCGCTTCTATGGTGTGGGCCAGCGCTTCCGCAAGCCGGAATCGCGTCGCCTGTCTGGCCCGGCCGCTATTGTCGCCAACGTAGTGTGTGCATTGCCGCTATTGATCGGCTTCGTATTGCCTACTTGGATCATGTTGCGTTTGGCGGTGCGCGATGTCGAGGTGCTTAACGTCGAGCGCTACCTGCTGTGGTTGACCAACACGCTGAAGCTGGCCTCGCTGACCGCGGTGCTTGCCGTGGTGTGTACCTTGTTGCTCGCTTATGCCGTACGCTTGGCACCGGGACGTCTGAGCCGGCTGGGAAACGATATTGCCAGTCTCGGCTATGCTGTGCCGGGTGCGGTGTTGGCCGTGGGTATTCTGATTCCCCTGACGCGCCTCGACCACTGGATGTCCGCGCAAGGCTGGTTCACGGGACTTGCCCTGACCGGCACCATCTTTGCGCTGCTGTATGCCTACCTCGTCCGTTTCCTCTCGGCGGGGTTGCAGACCGTCGAGGCTGGTCTTGCCAAGATCACGCCGGCTGTCGACGCCAGCGCACGCAGTCTCGGTGCTTCCAACTGGGAACTGCTCACACGAATTCATGCGCCACTGCTACGACGCAGCGTGCTGACGGCGGCCCTGTTGGTCTTCGTGGACGTGATGAAGGAACTGCCTGCAACGCTGGTGCTGCGCCCATTCAATATGGACACGCTCGCAGTTATCACCAATCAACTGGCATCCGACGAGCGGCTCGGCGAAGCAGCTGTGCCAGCGCTGACCATCGTACTGGCCGGACTCATTCCCGTGATCCTGCTGGCGCGCGCGATCTCGCGCAAGGAGTGACCACGGGCCGAATCGCGCATTGCATCCCGTTCCATACCGCCTATACTCAAAGTGCCAGTGCAATACTGGTAGCGGAGGCGGACATGGATTTTCCGACCACCTTCTTCAACATGTATTTGTTGGTGACTGTCAGCCTAGCCGGAGCGATTGCATTCAGCGCCGTGCCAGCAACGATTCGCTCAGTCCGGATTGGATGGCGGATCGCGGGTTCGCTCATCGGATTGATGTTCGGCCTGTTGATGCTCGATGTGCTGCCAGACTTGACATGAAGGTGCGGACCGTCCGCAGCCAGCCCGCCCCTCGGGGGCGGGCTTTTTATTGTGTCGCCGCACGTTTACCGGGGTGGACAGGAACAGGTACAATGGCAGCTCACATGGCGTGTGCTGCGTGCGCCCGGGTCCAATCCATCGACCCGAATACGGAGAACGAGATCAACCGTTTTCTGGAGGCGCGCACGCATGTCGAAAACCCATTCCCACTCGCAGCAGACTCATGGCCGTCCGGCCAAGCGTTTCCAGAACCTTTTTGAACATCCCGCAGCCGGGGGTATGATCCTGATGCTGGCCGCCGCGCTCGCCCTGCTCGTGGCGAACTCGCCGTGGGCCGGGCGTTATGCGGCGGTGCTCAGTTATCCACTTGCAGGTCTTTCGGTCCTGCACTGGATCAATGACGGCCTGATGGCGGTGTTTTTCCTGCTGGTCGGTCTTGAGATCAAGCGAGAAGTCGTCAATGGTCAACTATCCACCTGGCGCCGTCGTATCCTGCCGGGAGCTGCCGCCCTTGGCGGCATGGCCGGGCCGGCGCTGATCTATCTCGCGCTGAACCAGGGCGCGCAGGGTCAGCCGGCGGGATGGGCCATTCCCGCCGCTACCGACATCGCCTTTGCGCTCGGTGTACTGTCGCTGCTGGGGCCACGCGTCCCCATCTCGCTCAAGGTATTCCTGACGGCATTGGCCATTCTCGACGATCTTGGCGCTATCCTGATCATCGCCTTCTTCTATACGAGCCAGCTCCAGGTCGGCGCGTTGATTGCCGCAGCTGTCGTGCTTGTGCTGCTGGTGGCGATGAATCGGCTGGGTTGCCGGCGTGTGCCGTGGTATCTGCTGGTCGGGCTCGTCCTGTGGATCTGCGTGCTCAAATCCGGCATTCACGCGACGCTGGCAGGTGTGCTGCTGGCACTGACTATTCCGCATGATGCTCACGCGCCATATGATGCCAATCCACCGGAGTCCCCCTTGCTGCGGCTTGAACATGCCATTGCACCGTGGGTCGGTTTTCTCATCGTGCCGGTGTTCGGCTTCGCCAACGCGGGCGTGACGTTCGCTGGTGTGTCGCTGCAGGCGCTGCTCGCGCCAGTGCCGCTGGGCATCGCGCTGGGATTGTTCGTCGGCAAGCAGGCCGGCATTTTTCTGGCAGCCCTTGTCACGATCCGGCTTGGCTGGGCCCATCTGCCGAGCCGTGCGTCGTGGCGTCAACTGTACGGCGTGGCCCTGCTGTGCGGCATCGGCTTCACCATGAGCCTGTTCATCGGACTGCTGGCATTTCCGGACGATGCCGCCCTGCAGAATGGCGTCAAGCTGGGCGTGCTGCTCGGCTCGCTGGTGTCGGCCGTGGCCGGTGCAATGCTATTGCGGAGCGTGCCGGCGCGTCCGAACTGACGCGCCCGATGGTTTGAGGGAAAGGGCGGCGGGGAGTCAGCCACTGTCCACCAGACGAGGTGGAGCAGGGTAAGCGCACTGGGTTGTTTTGGTCCCGCCGACAGGAATCGAACCTGTATCTCAGACTTAGGAGGTCCGCGTTCTATCCATTGAACTACGGCGAGACACGCTGCAACGGTGCGTGCTGTGCAGCACGCGCATTCTACTCCACTCGCGTGCCAATGCAGAAGCCGCTACTCATGGGTGTGCGCATGGATGTGGATGTCAACGTGTGCGTTGCCGCAGCAGAAGCAAGGCCAGCAGACCGCCGACCAACCCCCAAAACGCCGAGCCGATCCCGAACAGCGTCAAGCCCGAGGCGGTGATCATGAAGGTAAAGAGGGCGGGTTCACGTTCCTGCGGATCACTCATGGCGCCGGATAGGCCATTGGCAATGGAGCCAAGCAGCGCGAGCCCGGCAATCGACAGGATGAGTGCTTTCGGAAACGCGCTGAAGATGCTGGCGATCGACGCGCTCAGCGTACCGCCGATCAGGTAGAAGACCCCGCATGACACCGCGGCCATATAGCGCCGCGACGGATCTTCATGCGCACTCGGACCGGTGCACATGGCGGCAGTGATGGCGGCGAGGTTGATGCCGTGCGAGCCGAATGGTGCCGTGACCAGTGAGGCGATGCCGGTGGCGCTGATCAGCGGGGAAGCCGGCAAGGTATAACCATCGGCACGCAGCACGGCTAGCCCGGGAATGTTCTGCGAAGCCAGCGCCACCACGAACAGCGGAATGCCGATGCTGATGCACGACTGTAGCGAGAAGGCCGGCGTCGTCCACACGGGCAGCCCGAAGGCGAGCGTCACCTGTTCGGTATGGAGATCGCCATGTGCTGCCGCGAGCGCCATGCCTAGCACCAATACCGTCAGTACGGCATAGCGTGGAATAAAGCGCTTGGCCAGCAGGTAGGCGGCCACCAGCGGCAAGATTAGCGAAGTCTGGTTCTGCGCCGACACGAACATGTCCATGCTGATACGGAACAGGATGCCCGCCAGCAGCGCGGCGGCAATCGAGGTTGGCAGGGCGCGGATCAGCTTGTCGAACCAGCCGGTGACGCCCACGATGATCATGAGCACGGCCGCGAACAGAAAGGCACCGATGGCTTCCGGATACGGCACCGTGGGCAAGCTGGCGATCAGCAGCGCCGCGCCCGGCGTGGACCACGCAATGCCGATGGGTGTGCGAGTGGTGAGCGACAGGAAGATCGAGGTGATGGCTGTGCCAATGGAGGTGGCCCAGATCCACGACACGATCAGGTCCGATCCCAGGCCAGCGGCCTGGCCGGCCTGGATGATCAGCACCAGCGAACTGGCGTAACCGGTGAGTGTGGCCACGAAGCCCGCCACTACGGCGGACAGCGACAGGTCAGCAAATGGTGAACGGGGCTGGGAGCGGTCAGAGCGGGCAGTCGGCGGCATGGGCGTGTAGATTGAATGGCCGGCCGGGATCGGCCCGCGGCCATCAAAGTTCAGGTTCTTCGGGCGGTGGCGTGACCAGCATCTTGTCAACACGGTTACGGTCCATGTCGACGATTTCGAAAGTAAAGCCGCCACGTTCGAAGCGCTCCGCCACGGCCGGGATGCGGCCGAGGTAGTGCATGGCGAAACCGCCCATCGTATGGAAATCATCACCGCGGTCGGTTTCGAAGCGATCGATGTTCATCAACTGGCCAAAACGTTCCAGCGTCATCGCACCGTCGATCAGCCACGATCCGTCCTCGCGTCGCACTGCATCCGCCGCGGTCGTTTCACTGTCGTTCGGCAATTCGCCGACGATGGCAGTGAGCACGTCAGTCAGCGTGACCAGGCCCTGCAGGTCGCCATATTCGTCGACGATCAGGCCAAAGTGCAGTCGCGCGCGCCGGAAGCTTTCGAGCATCTGCGTGGTGGTAATGGTTTCCGGCACATACAGCGGCGCGCGCAGCACGCTTTCCAGGGAGAGCGGCTGGTCTGTCAGCAGCTGCTTGGTCAGGTCGCTGATCTGCAAGATGCCTTCGATATTCTCCAGGCCATGGCGGCAGACCACGATGCGTGAATATGGGCTCTCCAGCACGGCGGCACGGATCGCGTCGCGGTCGTCGTCCAGGTCGATCCAGACGATGTCCTTGCGCGGTGTCATGATCGCGCCAATGCGCTGTTCGTCCAGACGCAGTACGTTGGAAACGATGGCTTGCTCGCTGGCGTGGAATACGCCGAATTCGGCGCCTTGCTCCATCAGCGTTTTAATTTCCTCGTTGGTCACCGGCGGTTCGTCCGGACGCGAGGCGCGCAGCAGCTTGAGAATGGCGGAGCTGGACCAGGAGAGTGCAAAAACCACGGGGCGGGCGATGACCGACAACCAGGTCATTGGCCGGGCGATCAGCATGGCGATGGTTTCCGGCGCCAGCAGCGCCAGTCGCTTCGGTACCAGTTCGCCGACGACCACGGAAAGGAAGGTAATGAAGGCGATGACCATGGCGAAGGCCAAGCCTTCGGCATAGGCCGCGACGGCAGGGAACTCGCGTAGCCATTCGCGCAGTGGCATGGCCAGGGCATTTTCGCCGATCGCGCCACTCAGAATGCCGATGGTGGTGATACCGACCTGGACGGTCGAGAGGAATGTGGAGGGCTCGTTGTGCAGGGCGAGGGCAGCAGCTGCATCTGCACGTCCCTCTTCCATCAGCCGTTGCAGCCGGGTTTTGCGCGCGGATACGACAGCAATTTCCGACATGGCAAAGATGCCATTGCAAAGAATCAGGAAAAAAATTAAGGCTATGTCCATTGAGAGTGCACGCACGGTCTGCCCGGCCGGGCCAGCGCCCGTTCGACCGCCATGCGTAGAGCTGCGGAGCTAAGACTATACCCGCAATTCCGTGCATCTACGCAAAATTGCGCCGGGAAAGTGGCACATCCGTCGCCTGATGGACCCGCTGGCGTGGCGTCGATTTCGCTTCAATTTCGCGTCAAACCGCTGGCGAAGACGGACCGGAGGCATGCCGCTGGCGGGCGCAAAAAATACGCATGCGCATTTACCCTTACGTAAAACTCCGACTTCAGCACTACCCCACGGGTGTACTACACTCCGTCCATGCTTTGTTCGCAAGGCATTCAGGAGAGATTTGGGGCCCGCGAATGCGGGCCTTTTTGTTGCCTCACCGTTGTCCTCCCGGTTTTCCGCGCCGCCGTGGCGTGCGATCGACACCGGCCAGTGCAGGCTGCATCCCCCGACCCGCTACAATACGCGTCTTTGCGCCGCCGCGCCGCGTGCCGTCGACAGGCCGCGGCCGCGCTCCCGGTGCGTTCGCCACCGGCTCGTCTCCCCTCATTCTGTTGCCATGGCTATCTTTTCCCTTTCCGACGCCCAGCTTGCCTTCGGGCATGTGGCTTTGCTGGACCACGCCGATTTTGCGCTCGAAGCCGGCGAACGCGTCGGATTGATCGGCCGTAATGGCACTGGCAAATCCTCGCTGCTGAAGATCATCGCGGGGCAGGCTGCGCTGGATGACGGCCTGGTTTCCCAGCAGAACGGCCTGACGACCGCCTATGTGGCGCAGGAGCCGGATTTTGATCCGCAGATGTCGGTTTACGACGCCGTGGCCCAGGGTTTGGGCGAGATCACGCGCCTGTTGCAGGAATACGATGCCGCCACCGCAGCGCTGGAACATGATCATGGCGATGCGGCCATGGCGCACCTCCATACGCTGCAGGCAGCCATCGACGCGGCCGATGGCTGGCAGGTGCGCACGCGCGTAGAGACCACGCTCAATCAGCTCGGCCTGGCGCCGGATGCCCGGCTCGGGGCCTTGTCCGGTGGCATGCAGAAGCGCGTCGCGCTGGCGCAAGGCTTGGTGGCCCAGCCCGATGTGCTGCTGCTCGATGAGCCGACCAACCATCTCGATGTGGCCTCGATCCGCTGGCTTGAGGATCTGCTGATCGGTTTTCGCGGCAGCCTGCTGTTCATCACGCACGACCGGGCCTTCCTGGATCGCGTGGCGACACGCATCATCGAGCTCGATCGTGGCCGGCTGCTCAGTTTTCCCGGCAACTTCTCCGCCTATCAGGCCCGCAAGGCCGAGTTGCTGGCGAACGAGCAGGTCGAGCAGGCCAAGTTCGATAAATTGCTGGCCCAGGAAGAAGTCTGGATTCGCAAGGGCGTGGAGGCCCGGCGTACACGCAGCGTGGCACGCATCCAGCGGCTCGAGTCGATGCGTCTGGAGCGTGCGGCCCGCCGGGAGGTGCAGGGCAATGTGCGGCTTGAAGTGGCGGTGGGGGAACGCTCCGGCAAGATCGTCGCGGAACTGGAGAACGTCTCCAAGGCATATGGCGAGCGTGTGATCGTGCGCGACTTTTCCGCCACGCTGCTGCGCGGCGACAAGGTGGGTCTGATCGGTTCCAATGGCGTGGGCAAGACCACCTTGCTGCGCCTCATCCTGGGCGAGCTGCCCCCTGACAGCGGTACGGTACGCAACGGTAGCAACCTGCAAGTCGCGTACTTCGACCAGATGCGCGCCCAGCTCGATCTCGACCGGTCGCTGGCTGACACCATCAGCCCTGGCAGCGACTGGGTGGAAGTCAACGGCCAGCGCAAGCATGTCATGAGCTATCTCGGCGACTTCCTGTTCGCGCCAGAGCGCGCCCGCTCGCCGGTGCGCTCGTTGTCCGGCGGCGAACGCAACCGCCTGCTGCTGGCACGCCTGTTCGCGCGGCCTGCCAACGTCTTGGTGCTCGACGAGCCGACCAACGACCTAGATATCGAAACGCTTGAACTGCTCGAAGAGTTGCTGCAGGATTTTGGCGGCACGGTCTTCCTGGTGTCACACGACCGCGCGTTTCTCGACAACGTCGTCACCTCGACGATCGCTGCCGAGGGCGAGGGCGTGTGGCGCGAGTATGTCGGCGGTTATAGCGACTGGCAGCAGCAGTCGGCGCGGGCGGCAGAACTGGCGGCGGACCGTCAGGCACGCAAGCCTGCCGCAGTCTCGGTGCCGGTTCAGCCTAAAGCCGAGGTGGCGGCACCCGCCGTGGCGCGGCCCGTGAAGTTGAGTTACAAGGAGCAGCGCGAGTTCGATGCGTTGCCGGCGCAGATGGAAGCGCTCGAAGCGGAGCAGAAAACCATCACGGCGCAGCTTGAGGATGGTGCACTGTATGTCAGTGCGCCCGAAAAAGCGGCGGAACTGGCCACCCGTTTCGAGCAGATCGAGGCAGCCTTGCTCGATGCACTGGAGCGTCTGGAAACGCTTGAGCGCAAGATGCGCGGCGAGGCCTGAGCATACGCGGGGCGATCACACGCGGTGGAAGCGTTCTGGCTACTGGTACTGCTGCGCTTGATCAGCCGCACCAGATCAGGATCTGGTTGGTCACATCGAACAGGAACGACGGGCGCAGGTAAAGCGCAAACGTCAGCGCCAGCAACGCTGCAGCAAGGCTCCACAGGACAAGGCGAGGCCAGCGGCGCGCGCGTATCATGCCTGTCCCGAAGTGCCAGGTGTCGATGCTGGCAACGGTGTACGGCGCACAGCCGTCTCGCGGATCGGCAGGTTGGCCAGCGCGGCTACCACCCCAAGGGCGATGGCAATCAGCCATACAGTCGTGTAGCCGCCCGTGCGGTCATACAAATAGCCACCCAGCCATGCGCCCAGGAAGCTGCCGAACTGGTGCATCAGGAACACAAAGCCCGATAGCATCGACAAGTATTGCACGCCGAATACATTCGCGATTACACCATTGGTCAGTGGAATCGTCGACAGCCACAGCAGGCCCATCGCCGAGGCGAAAATCCATGTCGAGAGCGGCGTGAGAGGCAATAGCAGGTAAAGCGCGATTACCACTGAACGTGCAAAGTAGATGAAGGCCAGCAGATGCGGCTTGCTCATGCGCTGGCCAAGTGCGCCGGCCGTATAAGTGCCGAAGACATTGAACAGGCCGACCAGCGCCAGTGCGACCGTCGCTACGCTGGCATCGGTCAGGCCGCTGTCCTTCAGGTACGGCGCCAGGTGCACGGCAATGAACACCACCTGGAAGCCACATACAAAATAGCCGAGGGAAAGCAGTTGGAAGCCGCGATGGGAGAAGGCTTCGCGTACGGCCTGCCACATCGTTTGCTGTTGCGCGCCGGTATGCGGGACAAAATCGCGTTCACGCAGGGCGACTGCCAGGGGAAACATGGCAGCAGCGCACACCGCGAGGAGGAGCAGCGCATCCTG
>DATLHT010000002.1:0-1966 GCA_035539795.1 Burkholderiaceae bacterium | reverse complement strand
GATCCGCACCGGGGATTCTGGACGGCGCGCTGAAGGCCGGGTGGGCGGGGGCGTGCGCATTTGCGAACGCTGACGTCTGGCCGGGCACAGGAACCGGACTTTCACTGGCGTGCCACAGAGCGTCGGAGCCTCACCCTTGGTGGGGACCGGGACCCGATCGCACGCCAATGAAACGCATCACGCTATCCGCGCACCCATATTCATCAACCCAAACGGAAGGGGTGGTCGATGACTCCTCCCATCGCCCAGTCGAGAAGAAACAGGACCACGAGACTTCCACGGAGGAGACCCCTCAGCAGGTGGTCCCGAATGCCGCCAACCTGACATGGCCGGAGTCCGTATTCACGTTGATCGGCTCATTCCTCCTGCCGCCCCCTCAGCCAGAAAGCCCGGATGCCAATGCCGTGAAACATTGGCATCAACAAGTGCGAGACAGCGCAGTCGAATGCCAACAAGCAAGCCGACTCGACAAGCACTGGCACACGAACATGTGCAAAACGATGCAAGCTCTCGGCCCCATCGTCGTCAAGGTTTGGCTGGAGGAGCAAGCACCCCATTCGTGGCGATCGGCACCCCATGGGCCGCTGCAATACATCCGCCTGACAGCGCCGCCTTCGGTGTTTGAACGGGTGAAGAACTTTGCCGACGCGGCGGCCCGAATGGAAGGCCTGCTGCTCAAGACGAGCCAACGGCCCAGGCTCTTCCTTCGGGTGTTCCAGGTTCTTCTGGAACAGGTTTTCTTGCTGGCCAAGCATGAGGGGCTTTCGCAGGACCAGCGTGAACGCTTGCTGGCATTTCCGCTGATTGCCTTGGCCATCTTGTATCCGCGTGGACTTGTCCTCGACGCGCAATTGTTCAAAGACATGGCCCGCTTGCTGCTCCGCCACAGCGCAGAGATCCCCGATGAGCTGCGCTGGCGCCTGTTCAAAGACCTGCAAACGGTCAGGTACCGGCACTTTCTCCAGCAGCTCCCCGAGCTCGGCGTAGAAATCGACAACGAGTACAACAAGTTGCCACCGCGTATCCAACGCTGGGAGGCGCCGCACGAGCAAATAAATGACAGGTGGGACGCACCGAAGAACGAAACTCATATCGCCCACCTCGACGAATTCATGCGGCCGTCACCTGTGGGGCCGTACGGCCTGGAGGTGTTGAATTGGATTTGCAGAAATTTCGCCCTTGTGAAAGGCAAAAAGGACCCTCTTTCGACTCTGTTCACACGCATCAGCAACGAAGACGTATCTGCAAGGCTCGCTCAACACGTGATCCAAACACTGGAGGACGCCGCGGAAGGCTCCGGAGAAGAAGGTCGTGCCGCAAGGGCGGTTTTGCTCGACCTGTTCCCACTCCATCTGCTCAGAAAGGCCTTTCCCCGCCTGAGCGACGAGAGCCAAAAGGCGTGGAAGAAGGACTTGCAGTGACAGCCGAAGCGGGCTTGCGCGCCGTGACGCCCGCCCAGGAACTGCGCCTGCACAGGCGCCACCGAGTTCGCACGCACCTCAACCTCATGAGACGCGCTCAAAGTCCACACACATTTCCACGGCACGAGTCATCACTGATCAATCATCTGCTGCAGCCAGCAAGAACAAGCCCAGCGCTCGTCCCATGCACTGTCGGTTCAAGCTCAGCCATGCACTTCCGCCTCTCCCGCCGCCGCCAGCATCGCCATCAACCGCCGCCTGATCAGGATCCCCGGCCGGTCGGAATCCATCGAGTACTCCACTCCACGCCGACGCAGGTCCACCACCGCGTCGGCGTCGGTGCTCTCCAGGATGTCCTTGTCCTCGCGCGTGATCTCCGCGTCGAAGTCGATCAGCATCTGCGCCGAGCAGTCCTCCTCCGTGTCGTTGCGGAACAGCCATTGGCACAACTGGATGCGCCCATCGTCAATGGGTGTGAAGCAGTTGATGATGACGTGGCGCACACCGCTGGGGTACTCGATGTCCAGCCGGCGTGAGAAGGGCTG
>DATLHT010000001.1:0-4718 GCA_035539795.1 Burkholderiaceae bacterium | reverse complement strand
GCGCGATGCTGAACGACACATCGTTCACCAGCGTCACGGCGTCATCCATCGCGCCATGCGGCAAGTAGCGTGTGGTGAGGTGCGTGACGGTCAGCATCAGCGCACCTCCAGACGCGGGTTGAGCACGTCGCGCAGGCGGTCGGCCACAAGGTTGATCGAAGTCATGGTCAGCAGCAGCGCAATGCCTGGAAACACGCTGATCCAGTACTGACCAGAAAACAGGTATTGGAAGCCATTGGCGATCAGCAGCCCGAGCGAAGGCTGGGTCACCGGGACACCCAGACCAAGGAACGACAGGGTTGCTTCCAGACCGATGGCCGAGGCAGTCTGCAGCGCGGCCACCACGATTAGCGGCGGCAGGCAATTGGGTAGCAAGTGCACGAACATGATGCGCCACGCCGGCAGACCGAGGACCTGCGCAGCTTCCATATACTCCTTGCCGCGCTCGACCAGCGCCGCGCTACGCATGGTACGTGCGTAGTACGCCCACTGCACCGCCACCAGCGCCAGCATGACATTGCCCGTACCGCCGCCGATCAGGACCAGCAGGATCAGCGCGAGCAGGATCGGCGGAAACGACAGTTGCATGTCAGCCAGCCGCATGATCAATGCATCGACCCAGCCGCCGGCATAGCCCGCGATCAGCCCCAGCAGCCCGCCGAGCGCGAGCGCCAGCAGGGTACTGCCGAGGCCGATCAACAGACTGACGCGCAGGCCATAAAGAATGGCCGCGAACATGTCGCGGCCCTGCTCGTCGGTCCCGAGCAGGAACAGTTGGCCATTGGCGCCAGTGCTGCCCGGCGCCAGACGACCATCCATCAGATCGAGTCCGCCGAGATCATAGGGATGCTGCGCCGTGAACCAGGGGCCGACGACGGCTGCCAGCACGAGGCCGAGCAGCAGCAGGCCTGCCAGCAGGGCAGTGCGGCTTTCCGCCCAGCGACGCCACGCTGCGCGCGGCGATGCGGCCGCAGGTGTGGTCGCCGCTCCGGAAGTCAGGCTCATGATCGTGCTCCCCGCCCGACACGCGGATCCAGCACGCCATACAGCAGGTCGACGACGAGATTCAGTAGCACGAACAATGTCACCGTGACCAGCAGGTAGGCCACGATCACGGGACGGTCTAGCAACTGGATCGAATCGATGATGAGCTTGCCCATGCCGGGCCAGGCGAAGATCGTCTCCGTGACGATGGCGAATGCGATGATCGAGCCGAACTGCAGGGCCGTGACAGTGACGATCGGAATCAGGATGTTCTTGAGCACATGCACGCCGATGATGCGGCCTTCACTCAAGCCCTTGGCACGGGCGTAGCGCACATACTCCTGCTGCATCGCTTCGCGCGCGCCGCTGCGCGTCAGCCGAACGATCATGGCGATATTCAGCAGGGCGAGCGTCAGGCCCGGCAACAGCAAATGACGCAGTCCGTCGAGCGTCCAGAAGCTGAACGGCAGGCCGAGCCAGCTCGCGATTTCTCCCCGGCCGCTCGACGGCAACCAGCCGAGCTGGACCGAGCACAGCATGATCAGCATCAGGCCGACCCAGAACGTCGGCATCGAAAACCCGAGCACCGACAGACCCATGATGATCCGGTCAGCCCAGCCATCCGGCCGCAGCCCGGCCCACAGGCCCAGCGGGATACCCAATACCACAGCCAGCACGATGGCAAAGCCAGCGAGCTCGAGTGTGGCCGGCATGCGCGCCAGGATCAGGCCGATGGCCGAGGTGCCGTGGACGAACGACGTGCCGAGATCACCCTGCAGCGCACGCTCGAGGAACAGCAGGTACTGCCGCCACAGCGGCTGGTCGAGTCCCAGAGCCGCAATGGTGCGCTGGATATCCTGCTGGTCCGCCTGCGGCCCGATCAGGATATCGACCGGATTGCCAATGGCGTAGACGCCAGCGAATACCAGCAGCGACATCACGAGCAGGATCAGGAGGCTTTGACCGATTCGGCGGACGATATAGGCGCCCATGGCAAGGGGTGAGGTTTGAGGATGGCATGATTGTAATGCGTCCGCCATATTGTCGGTCATCACTCCGCCCTCAGAGTCAAAGAGCCCGTCGCCTGCACCTTGCACGGAAGCCGTCCGGTGCGTCGACGGTTGCAACTGATCCGGTTCACCGTATCATGTGGCTTTAGGCTTCCTGGTCTTCAGGCCATCGCAACCCCGATCATGACCCGCATCCCCGACATCGAACGCACCCGCTCGGAGTTCGAAGCGATCCGGCGTGACATCCATGCCCACCCGGAACTCCGCTACGAAGAGCATCGTACGGCAGACCTCGTGGCGGCCAAGTTGACGCAATGGGGCATTCCCGTGACGCGCGGCCTGGGCAGGACCGGCGTGGTGGGAACTATTACCGCCGGATCGAGCACACGCGCCATTGGCCTGCGTGCCGATATGGATGCACTGCCACTGCAGGAGCAGAACACTTTTGCGCACCGCTCCGTGCATGACGGCAAGATGCATGCGTGCGGGCATGACGGGCATACCGCGATGCTCCTGTCCGCCGCCCATCATCTGGCACAGACGCGTAACTTCGACGGCGCCGTCCATGTGATTTTTCAGCCAGCGGAAGAAGGCGGTGGCGGGGCGCGCGAGATGATTGCAGACGGCCTGTTCAAGCAGTTTCCTTGCGACGCGGTATTCGGCATGCATAACTGGCCGGGCCTGCGCGTCGGTGCTTTCGGTGTACGCAAGGGCCCCATCATGGCCTCAAGCAACGAATTCTGCATCACCGTGCACGGTAAAGGCTGCCATGCCGGTCTTCCACACTACGGCAATGATCCGCTGTTCACCGCCACGCAGATCATTTCAGCCCTGCAGAGCATTGTCACGCGCAACAAGCGACCGATCGACAATGCCGTGCTGTCCATCACCCAGTTCCATGGCGGCGATGCCACCAATATCGTGCCGGACAGCGTATGGTTTGGCGGCACCGTGCGGACATTCACGCTCGATGTGCTGGATCTGTTCGAAACGCGCATGGAGCAGATTGCGCGCTCGGTCGCAGCCGCCTTCGACTGCACCATCACGTTCGAATTCCAGCGCAACTATCCGCCCACCATCAACTCTGCCGCCGAGGCCGAGTTTGCTGCGGAAGTCATGCACGAGCTGGTCGGCGAAGACAACACGCTAAGCGACGTCGAGCCGTCGATGGGCGCGGAGGATTTTGCCTTCATGTTGCTGGAAAAGCCCGGCTGCTACGTGTTTATCGGCAATGGCGAAGGCGACCACCGCAATGCCGGACATGGCCTTGGGCCGTGCGTGTTGCACAACCCGAGCTATGACTTCAACGACGAGATCCTGACCCTTGGCGCCTCGTACTGGGTGCGGCTCGCAGAGAAATGGCTGGCGCGGGCTTGAGGATGCCTGTGGCGGCGTGGCTGCCGAAAGCATTCTGATCAGCCGGCGCGGAATCAGCATCTGCATGCATGTGGTCGCGTAGCGGCGCTATCACGCGGCGCGGGGCACCCTGCCCCACTGCGGCGCGTGATCAATCAGGATCAGAGCCATGACCTGCCGGCTCCATGTCGCAAAACGGCCTCGTCGTGCTATCCCAGCGAGCCTGTTACTGCGTGGTTCGCTGACCTGGTCGCGCTGCCTTAATCGAGCACGATATCGCCATACCATGCGCGGACGTGCGATTTCGTATTGTCAGTATCCGTCATGATGCCCAGGGCCAGGACCGGCCCGGGATCGGTTCCGAACGCCTTGCGATAATCCGCCTGCAGATCCCGCTCGTGGATGCGCCATGCGCCCAGTTCGCTCTTGCCGCTATCGACGACGATCATGCGGACCCTGTCCGTATGCGGATTGGCGACCACGGAACCCACCGGACGCCGCGCGCCCCAGATATACATCAGCGTTGCATAAGGCATTTCCCGGCCGGTGGTCACGCGCGCCATCTCGAACATCAACTGGTCCTTCAACGGCAAGCTCGAGATGTCCCCACCGAACGCTACGAAGATGCGCAGCGGCGAATCCTCGCGCTGCCGCGAGCTGTTCTCAGCCACTTCGATCCAGTTGTCCGCCTTCCATTCCCAGCGCAGGTGGTGGCGCTTGCCGGGGACCAGGGGCACATACAGCCCGGATGCCGAACTAGCCGCATCTGCGCGCAAGGCGATCCGCGTTCCTTCCTGCGCCAGCTGATACTCGGTCGCGACCTTCTGGCGATTCAGGATCCAGGGTTTCCAGCCTTGCGGCAATGTACCGGCGGATTGCGCGGAGAATCGCGGCACATGCGTCGCCAGTTGATTGACCGGTGCAGCGGGCTCGTGCTGCGCACGAGGTGCCGTTGGCCCGAGCGGCGCGCACGCCGCGAGCAATGCAGCGATCGCACAACCGAGGAGAATCAATATGGGAGATGAAGCACGCATCCGGATGTCCACAGCATGGATGAGTTTGGTAAGACGACCACGTTAGCAAAGTGTTCCCGGTTTGGAAACATTTGGGAGGGGTTGTGACCGGGGATCTGTTGTCGAGTGGTCAATAGATCTCTGAGATGGGAAGCAGCAGGTGTACGAGGAATGGCTTCTAGCTGCCCCTGGAAGCTAAACGCATGCGGGAGGGGTGGACGGGAGTGGGTGTCCTGAGGCTCGCGGAGGAGGCCCGTAGAAGCCTAAAAAGCAAAACCCCCGCAAGGTGTTAGCTTGCGGGGGTTTTTAATGAGAGCCTGGCGATTACCTACTTTCACACGGGAATCCGCACTAT